>JAPPQG010000067.1:5308-8314 GCA_028816945.1 Alphaproteobacteria bacterium | reverse complement strand
CGCTTTGGCAATTCAAGGGGGAAAGGGGCGGGATGATTAGCCTTTTTTGCTGTGGTGGTTGGGAAACGCCATATGCTTTTTGTGTTTTCTAGAAAATCATCACGGCCGATACTGTTTTCTTTAACATTATTTTGTTTAATTGGGCGGCGGGCAAAACTTGTTTTGCAAAATATGAGAATATATTCATGGACATCACGCAAAACGGGATTGCTAGCAGAGCGCCAACTCCCCCATGCGCAAGAACTACCTGCGCTTGCCCCCTTATCCCAAATAATCTCGCCGCGCATAAAAAAGCCAATCTCTTGCGCGATTTCTATTAAATGCATGTGTAGCGGCAGATAGGGCGTGCGGCCAACATTGGCAATATTTACACAAGCCCGCCCGCCCTCGACAAGCACTCTATATGTTTCACGCATAACATCGCCAAGCAAAACTTTATAGGCTTCAAGCGTGAGGTCTGCCTCATAGTCTTTGCCGACATTATAAGGCGGGGAGGTAATCATAAGATGCACTGACTTATCGGGTAAGTGCTTCATATTGCGGCTATCATGGCAGTAAATAATGTTTTGCTCGGGCGGCTCGTTCCATTCTTGCTGTTGGGCGTTTTTAGCTCGCGGCGCGCGTTTGCCATTCAGCATTTTACGAGCATAAAACGCGCTCGAATCATGGCTTTCTCTTTTCGGTATGCCGAAAGATTTTGTTTGACTGCGTCTTGTCACTGGCACGATAAGCATTCATCATAATCATTTTGATAATTATTAGGCTCGGCCGCGCCATTTTGTCTAGGTTCAGCCGCAACATCTTTTAATGTCTTTACTTCTAATCTAGCTGTGCCATTGACACTATCTTCGCGCTCGGCGCGCTGAATGGATAGGGAACGGCAATAATAAAGGCTCTTAATCCCCTGCTTCCATGCTTGATAATGGAGTTGGTGCAAATCGCGCTTATGAATGTTGGCAGGCAGGAAAATATTCAAAGATTGCGCTTGGTCAATCAGAGGCGCACGGTCGCCTGCCAATTCAATCAGCCAGCGTTGGTCTATTTCAAAAGCCGTTTTGAATACAGATTTTTCATCATCGGTTAGGCAATCAAGCTGGGCGACTGACCCATGATTGATGACAATATTCGACCATGTCTCATCATCATTGCGGTTTTTTTCCTCTAATAATTTCACCAAATGACGGTTGCGGACATTAAATGAACCAGATAGGGTTTTATGGGTGAAACTATTAGCCGCAATGGGTTCAATGCCGGGGCTTGTGCCACCGCAAATAATGGAAATAGAGGCGGTTGGGGCGATAGCGGTTTTGTTAGAAAAACGCTCTTTTAGCCCGCATTCTTCGGCATCTGGGCAAGCGCCCTTTTCATCGGCAAGGGCTTTTGAGGCACTATTGACTTGCGTTTTAATATGGGAAAAAATGCGCTTGTTCCAAACTTTTGCCATAACGGATTCCCATGGAATCATATTCGCTTGCAAGAAAGAGTGAAAGCCCATGACGCCCAAACCAACACTTCGTTCGCGCAAGGCTGAATATTTTGCTTTGGCCATACTATCAGGCGCTTTATTGATAAAATCATCTAGCACTTTGTCTAAAAAGCGCATCACATCGGGGATGAATTGTTTATCGTGTTGCCATTCTTCAAATTTCTCAACATTAAGAGAGGATAGACAACATACAGCCGTGCGCGGCTTGCCTAAATGGTCTATGCCAGTCGGCAAAGTAATTTCCGCGCATAGATTAGAGGTTTTAACTTCTAGCCCAAGTTGCTTATGATGGTCGGGGCGATTATTATTGACTGTATCCTTAAAAATCATATAGGGTTCGCCCGTCTCAATGCGGGCTGTTAATATGCGAATCCAAAGCCCACGCGCGCTTATTATAGCTTGGATGGATTTATCTTTCGGGCTACGCAAAGCCCATTTTTCATCCTTTTCAACCGCTTGCATAAAAGCATCAGAAATTAAGACGCCATGGTGCAGATTGAGGGCTTTGCGATTGGGGTCGCCGCCGGTTGGGCGGCGAATCTCAATAAATTCCTCAATTTCAGGGTGGTCGACAGGCAAATAAACAGCCGCTGAGCCGCGCCTTAATGAGCCTTGCGAAATGGCAAGGGTGAGACTATCCATAACGCGGATAAATGGCACAATACCAGAGGTTTTGCCATTTTGACTGACCCGCTCGCCAATCGAGCGCAAATTGCCCCAATAGCTGCCAATGCCGCCGCCCAATGCAGCAAGCCAAACATTTTCATTCCACAAATTGACAATATCATCAAGGCTGTCATCGGCTTCATTTAGGAAACAGGAAATTGGCAGGCCGCGTTCTGTGCCACCATTAGATAGAATGGGGGTTGCGGGCATAAACCAATGTTTAGAAATATAATCATAAAGCCGTTGGGCATGCGCTTCCCCATCGCCATAATAAGAGGCAACACGGGCAAATAGGGATTGGAATGTCTCGTTCGGCATTAAATAGCGGTCGGTTAATGTCGCCTTGCCGAATGTCGTTAATAATTCGTCTCGGGTCGCATCCATCGTAACACGGGGGCGCGCTTTATATTGTAACACCTGCCCGCTAGGCTCAAAATCCATACGCGGTTCAATCTGTGCCGATTCATTTTGGGGGTCAGGCTCATCGGCCATAGGCGACATAATTGGCACAACAGGGGCGGGCGCATTTGGTGCTTGTGTGGTTTGTTCTTGCATTATGCGCGCTTGTGTCTCTTGCGTTTTATCATTTTGTGGCGAGCCACTCTGTGGTGAGCCACTCTGTGGTGAGCCACTTTGAGCTGAGCCATTTTGGTGTGCGCCATTTTGGGGTACGACATGAGGCGATGTATTTGGGGGCGATGTGTTTGTCGATTTCATTTGTGTTGGGTTGCTTTGCAATTCAGCCCGCGGGTCGGCTTGCAAATCAGCTTGTGCGTGCATATCTTGTTTTCCATTATCCAATATATCTCTCATCTAACCCAAGCCCCGCTTAATTCATGCTTATTATATTTATG
>JAPPQG010000067.1:0-4876 GCA_028816945.1 Alphaproteobacteria bacterium | reverse complement strand
ATAATGAAAGGAAATTACCCATGCGCTTTTTTGTCACAAGCTTTATTTCAGCAGCCCTATTAGCTGTTTTCACATTTACTTTTTTCTTTACAGGCGATATGCGCACAGGTCGCATAGAGCATAATAAAGTTTTAGCGGATGATAACACAGCAAGCGAGCAAAGCACTTATAATAAACCAGATGATGCAAGTTTGCGCCGCCAACTCACGCCCTTACAATATCATGTCACCCAAGAAGATGGCACTGAACCGCCCTTCAATAACACTTATTGGAACAATGAGCGCGCCGGCATTTATGTAGATATTATTTCAGGTGAGCCATTATTCTCTTCGCTTGATAAATATAAAAGCGGTACAGGCTGGCCTAGTTTCACCCGCCCGCTCGTAGCCGATAATATTGTTGAACGTGCCGATTGGAAAGCCCTTTGGTTGCGCACAGAAATCCGCTCAAAACAAGGCGATAATCATTTAGGCCATGTGTTTAAGGATGGGCCTGCGCCTACGGGTTTGCGCTATTGTATGAATTCGGCCGCTTTGCGCTTTGTGCCACTTGCTGACATGGAAGCGCAAGGCTATGGTGCCTATTTGCCCGCTTTCAGCACCAAAGGCCTATCGTCACAAGAACATTGAGAGGGCATTGAGACAGTATTGAGAGGGTATTGCAGTAGCAAAAATTCGGGCCATAAAACAGCGCAACATTTATGGCTCATAATTGAGAATGGGGGCAAGCCATTTCTCACATGCGCTTAGACGCAAGCCTTTGCGCGCCGCATAATCTTCTAGCTGGTCGCGGCCAATTTTGCCTGTGCCAAAATAGCAACTTTGCTTATGGGCAAAATACAACCCTGATACAGAAGCAGGCGGCCACATAGCAAAACTTTCCGTAAGCGATACATGAATTGCCGCCTCTGCATCTAATAGTTTGAATAAAACTGCTTTTTCCGTATGGTCGGGCTGGGCGGGATAGCCCGGGGCAGGCCGTATGCCTTGAAATTCCTCACCAATTAAACTGTCATAATTAAGTTTTTCATCCCTCGCATAGCCCCAAAATTCCTTCCGCACGCGCCAATGCATATGTTCGGCAAAGGCTTCCGCCAACCTATCGGCTAGGGCTTTGGATAAGAGCGCGCTATAATCATCGCCTGCTTTCTTAAAATTATCAGCAATTTCCTCTTGACCCTGTTTCCCTTGACCATGCCCAACTGTAACGGCAAAGCCGCCAATATAATCAGGCGCAATATCGGGCGGGGCGATAAAATCTGCCAATGCAAAATGCGCGCGCTGTTTTTGTGTATTTGTGTCTTGGCGTTTCATTTGCTGGCGCAATGTATGCAGGCGCGCCGCTTCGGTTTCGCGTTTTTCATCAGCAAAAACAATAATATCATCGCCTGCGCGGGCGGCTGGCCAAAAGCCAATAACCGCTTTGGCGACAAACCATTTTTCCACCATTATTTGTTTAAGCATTGTTTGTGCGTCCGAAAATAGAGTTGTGGCGGCCTTGCCTAATTTTTCATCCGTTAAAATAGCGGGATAATTTCCTTGTAAATCCCAACTGCGAAAAAAGGGCGTCCAATCAATAAAGGGGACTAATTTGGCTAGTGCATAATCGTCAAATATGCGCGTGCCTAAAAAGCTTGGCGCAACCGGCGGATAAGCGGCAAAATCAGGCTTATAGCTATTGGCGCGGGCTTGGGCGAGCGCAATATGCTTGCTCTTTGTTTGGCCGCGTTTATGCGCTTCGGCAAGGGCTTTATAATCAGCCCGCTGGGTGGCGCAATAAGCGGCACTTTGTTCGCTTGATAATAATTTGGCCGCCACTCCAACGGCACGGCTTGCATCTGGCACATAAATAACATGGCCATTTTGATATTGGGGGTCAATTTTAACCGCGGTATGGATTTTAGAAGTGGTTGCCCCGCCAATTAAAAGCGGGATATTTAGCCCTGTGCGCTGCATTTCCGCCGCCACATGGCACATTTCATCAAGGCTTGGCGTAATTAACCCCGACAGGCCGATAATATCGACTTTTTCTGCTTTCGCTTTGGCAAGAATATCGGCCGCTGGCACCATAACGCCCATATCAATGACTTGATAATTATTGCATTGCAGAACCACACCAACAATATTTTTGCCAATATCATGCACATCGCCTTTTACTGTTGCCATAAGCACTGTGCCAGCATGTGTTTTTTCTGGCGTTTTTGCTGTTGCTTTTGCCTGTTCTTTTTCTGCCTCCATAAAAGGCTCTAAATAAGCAACGGCGCGTTTCATAACGCGGGCCGATTTAACAACTTGTGGTAAAAACATTTTACCACTGCCAAATAAATCACCGACCACATTCATACCATCCATTAACGGCCCTTCAATAACATAAAGCGGGCGGGTGAGCGTTTGGCGCGCTGTTTCCGTATCTTCTTCAATAAAATCGCCAATCCCATTGATAAGCGCATATTCTAGCCTTTTTTCCACAGCCCATTCACGCCAACCCATATCTTGTGGCGCATTTATCTGTTTTTGGCCGCGGTAAGTCTCAGCTATTTCCAATAATCGCTCAGTCGCATCAGGTGAGCGATTAAATAGCACATTTTCAATCCGTTCTTTTAGTGCCTTATCAATATCTTCATAAATGGCTAATTGGCCTGCATTGACAATCCCCATAGTCATGCCATGCTTTATGGCGTGATAGAGAAAGACCGCATGCATAGACTCACGCATACTATCATTGCCCCGAAAAGAAAAAGAAACATTGGATACGCCACCTGACACATGCGCAAGCGGTAGGTTTTCACGGATAAGGCGGGTTGCTTCAATAAAATCCTTGCCATAATTATTATGCGCCTCAATGCCTGTTGCGATGGCAAATATATTCGGGTCAAAAATAATATCTTCAGGCGGAAAATTAAGCTTCTCTGTCAATAATTTATAGGCGCGTTGGCAGATTGCATATTTTCTCTTAACTGTATCGGCTTGGCCTGTTTCATCAAAGGCCATAACAATAACCGCCGCCCCATAGCGCAAACAGGCGCGCGCCTGTGTGAGAAAAACATCCTCGCCCTCTTTTAGAGAAATCGAATTGACGACAGTTTTGCCCTGCACGCATTTAAGCCCTGCTTCAATAATCGACCATTTTGATGAATCAATCATAATCGGCACGCGGGCAATATCAGGCTCACTTGCAATCAGGCGCAAAAACTGCTCCATCGCGGCTTGCGAATCCAACATGCCTTCATCCATATTCACATCAATCATTTGCGCGCCATTGGCAACTTGCTGGCGGGCAATATCCAAAGCGGTTTCATAATCTCCTTTTTCAATGAGACGGCGAAATTTGGCTGAGCCTGTTACATTTGTGCGCTCGCCTATATTGACGAAGGGAATTTCATCTGTAAGGGTGAATGGCTCTAAACCTGCTAATTTTAATTTAGGCGCAAGTTTGGGGATTTGGCGGGGCGGGCAAGCCTTTATGGCTTGTGCAAGGGCAGTAATATGGGCCGGCCTTGTGCCACAACACCCGCCGATAATATTAACAAGGTTTGATTGCGCAAATTCGCCCATAATGCGTGCCATATGCGCGGGCGTCTCGTCATATTCGCCAAATTCATTCGGCAAGCCCGCATTGGGATAAACACATATATGAGTGTCGGCAATATGGGCGAGTTCAGCTATATGGGGGCGGATTTGTTCGGCCCCGAGCGCACAATTTAAGCCAAAAGCAAAAGGGCGCACATGGCGGAGGGAATGCCAAAAGGCTTCCACTGTTTGCCCTGACAAAGTGCGCCCAGAAAGATCCGTGACCGTGCCTGATATAATGAGTGGCAAAGTAAAGCCTATTTCATCAAATACAGATTGAATGGCAGACAAGGCGGCTTTCGCATTTAGCGTGTCAAAAATTGTTTCAACAAGCAAAATATCCGCACCCCCTTCAATGAGACCATGTGTGGCACGCATATAGGCGGCGTATAATTCATCATAGGTCACATTGCGGGCGGCGGGGTCATTGACATCGGGCGAGATAGAGGCGGTGCGATTTGTTGGGCCAAGCGCGCCGGCAACATAGCGGGGGCGGGCAGGCTCTATGGCCTCAGTCGCATCACAAGCCGCACGCGCCAACTGGGCGGCGTTTTTGTTTAAGTCAAAAACATGATTTTCTAGCCCATAATCAGCCTGTGCAATGGTGGTCGATGAAAATGTGTTTGTTTCAATAATATCACTGCCCGCTTCTAAAAACGCTGTGTGAATAGAGCGAATCAAATCGGGCTGTGTCAGGGATAAAATATCATTATTGCCTTTGAGGTCAGCTGGATGGGTGGCAAATTTTTGCCCGCGAAAATCTGCTTCGCTCAACTTGTGCTGCTGTATCATAGTCCCCATAGCACCATCTAATAATAAAATGCGCCGCGCGGCTATATCCGCAAGCGCGGCATTGCGGGTTTGGCGAGTCCAAGGCGGGCGGTTTTTCGTGTTCATGCAAAAGCCCCTAAATTGAGGATACGGCAGACGGCAAATGTCAGTTCCGCTTGATTGAGCGTATAGAAATGTAAATGGTCGAAACCTTCTGCCAATAAAAGACGGCATTGATCGACAGCCACGCTAGCAGCTATATGTTGGCGTGTGGGTAAATCATCATCTAGCCCTTCATAGTAAGCGATTAAATTTTCTGGTATATGCGCATTGCATGCTTTTGCCATACGGCGCACGGTTTTGAAATTAGTTGTTGGCATAATGCCCGGCGCAAGCGGGATATTGAGACCTGCTTTGGCGAATCGATCACGCAAGCGCAAATGCGCCTGTGTATCAAATGCAAATTGTGTAATCGCCCGCGTGGCGCCGGCATCTATTTTGGCTTTTAATATATCCATATCAACATCGAATGAATG
>JAPPQG010000158.1:6504-8331 GCA_028816945.1 Alphaproteobacteria bacterium | reverse complement strand
CCCCTATTGCTTATTATGCCGATTGCCCCTTTGCTTGGCTGGGGGGCAGGGCGGGGGCAAGCTGCGTTAAAGCGGCTTTTGGTGGCTTTTATATTGGCTTTGCTGACGGGGTTGGGTGTTGTGCTTATGCAGGATGGGCGTTGGCTTGTAGCAGTTGGGCTTGCTGCTTCGGCTTGGGTTATTTTTGGCGCGCTTACCGATATTATTGGCAAAATCTATACGGGTGGTGCTTATTTTTCTGCCCGTCTATGGGCGACACCGCTCGCGCATGGCGGGGTGGGTATTATGCTGTTTGGCATTATCTCGACAACGGCATGGCAAAGCGAATCCATCACCACCATGCAATTAGGTGACCAAATTACAATAGCCAATTATCAAGTGCGCTTGACAAAAATTACCTCCCTTAATGGCGCAAATTATCGCGCCGAGCGTGGCATTTTTGCCATACACCATAAAGGTAAAATGCTTGCGCCTTTATTAGCAGAGCGGCGCTTTTATCCCGTCGAGCAAACACAAACGACTGAGGCGGCGATACTCAAAAAACTCAGCGGGCATCTTTATATTGCACTTGGTGAGACGCTAACAGATAAACCAGAAACCATTATTGATGAGTCGACCACGAATGAATCGATTATGAATGAATCCTCTATCAATAAGGCCCCTACCGATGAATCCGCTACGGATGAATCCGTTACGGATGAATCCGTTACGGGTGAATCCGCTACCAATGAGTCCATTATCAATAATGCCCCGCCTACGGCTGATAGTTCGCCCGACTCACAAAATAATAGGCCCTATTATGTGGTGCGTATTTGGCATCATCCATTTGTGGCTTTTATTTGGATTGGCGCATGTTTTATGGCGGCGGGCGGGGTGGCGTCTTTATTAAGCCGTATTGGGCGCAAGCAGCTTGAGTCACCTTCTTTCTCTAACCCTATCCCTTAAACCCTCCCTGCCGAATTATAATGTGATAATGTGACCTTTATGCGCTCTTTTGCCCTATTTTTTGCCTTATTATGCTTGTCAAGCCTGCCCGCATGGACGCAGGCACGGGCAATTGAGCCGGGTGAAGCCCTGAATGACCCGATTCTCGAAACCCGCGCCCGCGCGCTTTCGGCAGAATTGCGCTGTCCGGTCTGTCAGAATCAATCCATTGATGATAGTGATGCGCCTTTGGCGCGTGATTTGCGCTTGCTCTTGCGCCGCCGCTTGCTTGCGGGCGATTCGGATGATGAAATTCGGCACTTTATTGTCGCCCGCTATGGCGAATTTGTGCTACTTAAACCGCCCATAAGCCCAAAAACATGGCTACTTTGGGCGGCACCTGCCCTAATTTTGCTATTTATTTGCGTAATTGGCTGGCGGATTTTCAAAAAAAACCCCTTAAATTCCAATAAAAACCCCTAAATTCTGGGAAAAATGAATTATTACAAACATTTAATGTTTTGGTAATATTCAGGTAAAGTTCATAGTGCGAATATGCCCTTATCGCGCATTGGTTTTCCCTTACTCCCTCCACCAATGTGTGTATATGTGTAGCGTGGCAAGGATGTCCCTGTTCAAACAAAACCTGAGTCCTCCCACAACAGGGCGTCCTTGTCACCAAATAATTATAAATAACTATTCCCAATGCTGTCTAGCAAAACTATAATGGTGCATTATGAATATCCTGTTAATAGAAGATGATAAAGAATCTGCTAATTATATAGCAAAAGGCTTGCGGGAAAGCGGTCATGTTGTCGATTATGTGACAGATGGCGATAAAGGGCTAGAAATGGCACTTGCCGGCCAATTTGATGTCCTTGTTGTCGACCGTATGTTGCCTTT
>JAPPQG010000158.1:0-6101 GCA_028816945.1 Alphaproteobacteria bacterium | reverse complement strand
ATTGATGTCCATATATCGCGTTTGCGTAGTAAGTTAGATAAGGAATTTGACCCACCCTTATTACATACGATAAGAGGGGCGGGTTACTCTTTACGTGTTCCAGTTTAAGATTTTCAAAACAATCATATTTCGCGCCACAATGCTTTATTTTGCATTGTTTTGCTTGCCGACATTCGCGATTATAATTTATTTTTATTGGAACACCACAAATACAATCGAACGCCATATTATCGATACGATACAAACCGAAATAGATACACTCAGTGAGCAATATAAGGTTGGTGGCATTCCCCTCCTCATTAGAGTTTTAAGTATAAAAGTCACTTACCCCCATTTGAATATTTATTTATTGCTAGACCCTAATGGCAAAGTGCTTGCTGGCCATTATGATGCAAAACCAGATTTAATTGATAGAGGCAATGGGTGGTATGATTTTCAGCACCGCCAAGAAACCGATGAGGGCGAGCTTTTCCAACAAGCGCGCGGCCGCCTCGTTGAATTAAATGAAGGCTTTACATTATTGGTCGGCCATAATGTTGAAGATTTTATAGAACTTGAAAAACAGGTCACAAGAGCAATAAATTATGATTTGCTTATCATATTAGTGCTTGCATTAAGTGGTGGCTTGATTATGACGCATAATTTCCGCACCCGTATTGAAACCATTACACAAACAAGTAATGAGATTATGACAGGCAATTTTTCCCGCCGTGTGCCGCTTAAAGGCAATGATGATGAAATTGACCAACTTGCTGGTAATCTCAACACCATGTTAGACCGTATTGAATATTTGATGATGACGATGCGGGAAGTGACCAATAATATTGCCCATGATTTGCGCCAACCCATTAACCGCATGCGCAACCGATTAGAAATTACATTATTACAAGATGTCACAAATGAAGATTATAAAGAAGTGCTACACCGCACGATTGAAGAGGCCGATAATTTATCTGCCACATTTGACGCATTTTTATCTGTTGCCTATCTGGATTCGGGCAAAGCAACAGTTGAAATGGAGATATTAAATCTATCGCAACTTGTTGAAGATGCAGCTGAATTTATTGAGCCAATTGCCGAAGAAAAAAGCTTTGCGTTTTTGACCGAGATAGATGATAGCATGATTATGTATAAAGCAAGCCGCCGCCTTTTATCACAAGCCATTATCAATTTGGCCGATAATGCGCTAAAATATGCCCATCATGGTAAAGCGGCAAAGGACGCACAGGACAAGCAGGCCGAACTTAAAATTGCCCTTAAACAAACCGAGAATGCGATTATTATTACTGTTGCCGATAAAGGTAGAGGGATTCCCGAAGACCAGTTAGAGCGCGTTATGGAACGGTTTGTGCGGCTAGATACAAGCCGTAGCGCGCAAGGAAGTGGGCTTGGCCTATCCCTTGTCGCCGCCACTGCCCGCATTCACGAAGGCCGCTTACGGTTGCTAACAAATAAACCGCAAGGCTTGATTGCTGAAATTGTCCTACCCTTGCGGGCTTAATCTCTATCAACAGGCAAGCCCAACAGGGCATGTAAGTCCAAAAAGGCATGCAAGCCCAACATGGTAGGTAGCTCAACAGGGCATGTAAGTCCAATAGGACAGGCAAGTCTAATAGGGCAGGCAAGCCTAATAGGGCAGGTAAATCCAATAGGGCAAGTAAGTCCAACAGGGCGGGTAATCTCATAAATCTCTTTATGCGCTCACAGCACATATGCTATCATAAAATATGACGGCTTTTTGGTTTGCACGCACAAAATATCAACCTGTTTATGAAACCGCGCGCGCGCATGCTTTGCTTGCTGATTGTCGCACTGTTTGGCTTGAACCGCTTGACGCAAAGCAAAAGGCGGCGGCGTTGGCTTTTATAAAAGAGGCTGAACCGCTTTTAGTGACTGTTTTTGCAGCTTCGCCCTTTTTGACGCGCCTGATTCGCACCCGTCCGCATGTGCTTGCTGAATTTGTCGATATGGGCGCTTCTACTAATGACAAAAAATTTGCTACGCCGGAGCAAATCATAAATGTTTTATTGCAAAATGTGCCACAAGAGGCAGCAAATTGTGAAAATAGGGCAGATCTTATGGCTTGCTTGCGCCATGCACGCCACCAACTCGCCCTTGTAACTGCTTTGGCCGATATTGCCGATTATTGGACGGTTGAAAAGACAACCGCCACCCTTTCCGATTTTGCCGATATAAGTGTGCGCGCCGCTTTGGATTGGCTATTAGCTGAGGCACAGCATGAGGGCAAGAGAATAGGGCAAGAATCGCCCGCCCAATCAGGCCTGACAATTTTAGCAATGGGTAAGCATGGCGGCCGAGAGCTTAATTATTCGTCTGATATTGATTTAGTCGTTTTTTATGAACCGTCCCGCCTAGCGCTTGCCAAAAATAATTCAGAGAATCGCTTTTTTGTCACTTTGGTGCAGGATTTAGTCTCTGTTTTGCAGACAGCAACAGAAGATGGGCATGTGTTTCGTGTGGATTTGCGTTTGCGCCCTGACCCTGGGGCAACACAAATTGCCGTCTCATTGCCTGCTGCTGTGCTTTATTATGAGACAATGGGGCAGAATTGGGAGCGCGCCGCTTTTATCAAAGCGCGCCCAATCGCTGGGGATATAGAATTAGGGAAAGAATTTTTAAGAACCATTCAGCCCTTTATTTGGCGGCGCAATTTAGATTTTGCCGCGATTGAAGATGTGCATGCGATGAAACGGCAAATCCATGTGTTGCGCGGCCACAGCAAAATTGCTGTTGAGGGACATAATGTAAAACTTGGGCGCGGCGGGATAAGGGAAATTGAGTTTTTTGTGCAGACGCAACAACTTATTGCCGGCGGCCGTGACGCGTCTTTGCGGGGGGCGGCGACTTGTGATGTTTTATATGCGCTTGCCAAAGCCGAATGGATTAGCGAACAGACCGCGCAAGAATTAGTCGCTTCATATCATTATTTGCGCCGTGTCGAACACCGTATCCAAATGATAGATGATGAACAAACGCATATTTTGCCAAAACAAAAAACGGATATGGCGCGCTTTGCGCGCTTTATGGGCTATGCTAACCGTGCCGAGTTTGCCGCCGCTCTAACTAAGCAATTAGCGCAAGTGCAACACCATTATGCGGCTTTGTTTGAAGCGGGTGAAGCATTGGCTGCCAAAACAGGCAATCTTGTTTTCACAGGCGCGCAAGATGACCCCGACACGCTTGCCACATTGGCAGATATGGGCTTTACGAACCCCGCCCATATTGCCACACAAATCCGCAACTGGCATACAGGGCGTTTTGCCGCAACCCATACCCAACGCGCCAAAGAATTGCTAACCCGCCTTATGCCCCAATTATTAGAAGCATTAGCCGCCACGCCTAACCCTGATTTTGCCTTTGCGCGGTTTCACGATTTTTTAGCCAATTTGCCGGCCGGCGTGCAGCTATTTTCCCTCTTTCAGTCGAATCCGCATTTGCTCCATTTAATTGCTGATATTGTTGGCACCGCGCCAAGATTATCGGGCATATTAAGCCGCCGTCCTTCTATGCTGAATAGTTTATTAGAGGCTGATTTTAATCATCCCCTGCCCGACGCGCAGGCATTGATAGAGACACTCGAGGCAGAATTTGTAGCGCAGCGAATTAGCACACAAGAAGGATTTGAAACAAAATTAGATTTTATGCGTATATGGGCGCGTGATGCAGGCTTTCGCACAGGCGCGCAACTGCTCTCCAACCAAACAGAGCCACAAATAGCTGGGCGCGATTTTACCAATATAGCTGAATCTTGTATCTATGTGTTACAAAATCTCGTTTTAGATGATTTATCCGCCCGCTATGGTCGCCCCGAACAGGTCAATTTTGCCGTGCTTGGCATGGGCAAATTAGGCAGTCAAGAAATGACAGCTGCTTCCGACCTTGACTTGATTATGATTTGCGATAGTGATGATTTCTCTCGCACAACTGAAATACCTAAAATAGATAAAGCAGACAAAAAAGCAGAACAAGCGGGCGGCAAGCCGCTGACTTATGATGTGTTTTATGCGCGTGTTGCAAGACGGCTTATTTCTGCTTTGACTGTGCAAACGGCCGAAGGTGGGCTGTTTGAAGTGGATATGCGTTTGCGCCCTTCGGGCAAGGCAGGCACGCTTGTGACAAAATTAAATCGCTTTGCCGAATATCAAGCCGAACATGCTTGGACATGGGAACATATTGCACTCACACGAGCGCGCCTTATTACAGGTGATGAGGCATTGCGCGCCCGCATTGAGTCTATTATCAAAACCATATTATGTCGCAAGCGTGACCCCGTGCAGGTTGCAAAAGATGCTATCGCCATGCGCCAGCGCATTGGGGATAATTTTCCCGCAACTAATTTATGGGATATGAAACATGCGAATGGCGGGTTGGTCGATATTGATTTTATTATTCGTGTTTTGCAACTCATCCATGCGCACCAAGTGCCGCAGATTTGCCATGTCGGCACAGATGAGAGTTTGCGCCTATTGGGTGAAGCAGGTTTTCTCAAAGCAGAAGCGGTGGCGGGCTTGCAACAGGCTTGGCATTTTCAATTTGCCTTATTGCAGATTTTGCGCCTCTGCCTTGATGAATTGCCACCCGCGCATGAGTCTTTATCTGATTCAGCCTCTTTATCCGATTCAAAATTGGGCGGGTTTTCTGAATCTTTGCATAATTTATTATGCCACACAGTTAATTTGCCGTCGCTTAAACTGATTGAAGCAGAATTAAAAAATCACCGCCAATGCGTGCGCCGCCATTTTGCAACCTATTTACAGGTTTGATTCAGCAATGGCTCTTTTAAGCCTAACCAGTTGCAATATAGGGCAGGGCATTATATTATCAGCAGATTATCAACCATAGACAGACACTGCCCGCATGATGAGCGAAACCTATGCATGAAAAAGCCAATATAGACAATTCCATAGACCGCGCCATATGTCCCCCCATAGACCGCGCCATAGATCGTCAAGCCTTTCGCTTTTGCGTCGCGCCGATGATGGATTGGACAGACCGCCATGACCGCTATTTTTTGCGCCTTATTTCCCGCCATGCGCGCCTTTATACGGAAATGGTGACAGCGGATGCAGTTCGCTTTGGCTGTCGAGACCGCCTGCTTGGGTTCGATAAAGCAGAACACCCGCTCGGCTTGCAATTAGGCGGGAGCGAACCAGACGCATTGGCTGAGGCTGCGCAAATTGGCGAATCCTATGGCTATGATGAGATAAATCTAAACATTGGTTGCCCCTCTCATCGAGTGCAGTCGGGGCGTTTTGGCGCATGTTTAATGCAAGAGCCACAATTAGTTGCGGCTTGTGTTGCGGCCATGCGGGCGGCGGTCAAAATCCCAATCAGCATTAAATGTCGGCTTGGGGTGGATGAACAAGAGCCGCGCGAGGCTTTATTTGAATTGGTGGCGCAAACGGCTGCCGCAGGCTGTCATATATTTATCGTCCATGCCCGTAAGGCTTGGCTGTCTGGTCTTAACCCGCGCCAAAACCGCGACATACCGCCGCTTGATTATGAATTAGTCTATGAATTGAAAAAAACATATCCAAACTTAACAATTATCTTAAATGGTGGGATTGAAACATTAGAGGCGGCCCGCGCGCATATGCCCCATGTGGATGGCGTTATGTTAGGCCGTGCCGCTTATAAAAGACCTTATATGTTGGCCGAAGTAGATAGTTTATTTTATGGCGATAGACGCAAGCCGCCGAGCCGTGAAGCTATTATTTGCGCCCTCATACCTTATGCGGAAAATCTTGTTCGCCAAAATGTGCCACTCTCCGCCCTGACGCGTCATTTAATGGGGCTTTATGCAGGGCAGCCGGGCGGGCGTATGTGGCGGCGGTGGCTTAGCGAAAATGCGCCGCGCGCCAAAGCAGATGTGCGGTTTTTATCAAAACTAGTGACAGCCATGAAAACGCAATTCGCTAGAACAGACTCGCAAGCCCTAAATGGCAAAACGCAAACGCATGAATCGCGAGCGCAGGAATCACAAATACATGAATCGCATGCCCACTCATCACAACCCCATGAATTACAAACGCATGAATTACAGGCGGCGCTAGCCTTATGAATGCGCTTGATATTACAAC
>JAPPQG010000214.1 GCA_028816945.1 Alphaproteobacteria bacterium | reverse complement strand
TTTTGTGCTATTGCCCTTGCGGGAAATTGCCCCCTACTGGCACCACCCCGCCACAGGGCAACCGATTGATGCGCTTATCCGCCAACTACCCACCCTTGCGCAGTTCAAAACACAACGAATTACAGGAAAATAAGCAAATTATGTCGATTTTGCTTGTCATTTGCGATAGTTAGGCTTATATAGGTGGCAGGGATTCACAGATTGCAATATGGATTCAGGAAATGAGGTTTAGCGCATGGCACGTGTTACCGTTGAAGATTGCGTAGATAAAATAGCGAATCGCTTTGAACTTGTGCTGTTTTCAGCGCATCGGGCGCGGTGCATGGCAACCGGTGCCGAAATTCTTGTAGAGCGCAAGAATGACAAAAACCCCGTTGTCGCTTTGCGGGAAATTGCAGAGGAAAAGACAAAAGCCCCCGAATTGCGCGAACAGATGATTGAATCTATGCAACGCGGGATTGATGTAGATGAACCAGAGGGTGATGTGCAATTTACCCCACCCTTGCAGATTCCAAAAAGCCCGCCAAGTAGCGAATCGCAAACTGTCTTAAAGCATGCGCAAGATGATGAGCCTGCACAGGCTGATAATGCAGATGCCCCCGATAGTTCTACAATGCCACCTATGGCTGAAGAAGATATACTTTCTGCTTTGCAGGAAATGGAAGCCGTTGCCGCAAAAGGAACACATGGACGGGGCAGAGATAAAGATTAAACTGCCTATATTAAAGTCCTGATAGGAATTTAGGACATGATGCGTCAATTTGAACTTGTGGATAGTGTGGCTGCTTATACGCCGAATGTCGATGAAAATCTGCTTAACCGTGCCTATGTTTATGCTATGAATAAGCATGGCAACCAAAAGCGCGCCTCAGGCGATCCCTATTTCTCACACCCAATAGAGGTTGCAGGCATTCTAACTAGTTTGAAACTCGACCCTGAAACAGTTATCACAGGCCTTTTGCACGATACATTAGAGGACACAGACGCTACGCCTGAGGAATTAACAGAACTTTTTGGCAGTGAAGTAACCCATCTCGTCAATGGGGTGACAAAACTCTCACAAATTGAAATGAGTCCGCAAAGCAATCGGCAGGCTGAAAATTTCCGCAAATTCCTTGTGGCAACGGCAAGTGATATACGCATTTTAATTGTCAAATTGGCCGACCGTTTGCATAATATGCGCACTTTGCATTTCATTAAGCTAGAAGAAAAACGCAATCGCATTGCCCGTGAAACATTGGATATTTATGCGCCTTTGGCGGGGCGTATGGGTATTCAATCTTTCCGTGAGGAAATGGAAGATTTGGCCTTTAAGCAGTTAAATGCAACAGGGCGCGCCCTTATCATTAAGCGGTTGGAGGTTTTGCAAAGTGAAAATAGCGATATGCTTGCAAGCATTGCAGCTGATATTGAGAAGCGATTGGCTGAAAATAATATTCCCTCACAAGTTGCGGGACGGCAAAAGCGCCCTTTTTCCATTTGGCGCAAAATGGAGCATAAGTCTATTTCCCTAGAACAGCTTTCTGATATTTTTGGCTTTCGTATTATTGTTAATAGTGAGACTGAATGTTACCGCGCGCTTGGCGCCATTCACACAAAATGGCCGCTCGTGCCGGGGCGTTTTAAGGATTATATTTCTGTTCCCAAAAGCAATAATTACCGCGCCCTGCATACGACTATTGTTGGCCTCAATCGGCAAAGGGTGGAAGTGCAAATATGCACCCATGAAATGCATGATGTAGCAGAAAATGGCGTTGCCGCGCATTGGCTCTATAAGGAAAAAACAAATGGCACAATACCTAATTTAGAAGATATTAAACCATTTAGATGGTTGCAAGATTTAGTCACACGGCTGGCGGCGGGTAGCACAGCAGAAGAATTTATGGAAGATACGCGGCTTGAATTATTCCATGACAGGGTTTTTTGTTTCACACCCAAAGGGCGATTGATTAGCCTATCTGAAGGGGCAACTGTGCTTGATTTTGCCTATGCCGTCCATACGATGATTGGCAATACATGTATCGCGGCGCGTATCAATGGCAATGACATGCCTATTCGGACAAAACTGCAAAGCGGCGATGAAGTAGAAATTATAACCTCACCAACCCAAACCCCAAGACCGAATTGGGAATATATTGCTGTCACAGGTAAGGCGCGGGCGGCCATCCGCCATAGTTTGCGTGACTATCGCCATAAGCAAAATCTCCGCATGGGTAAAAATATTTTATACAATATATTCAAAGCAGAAAAATGCACAATCAATGATACTATTTTAGAGCGCGCTTTGGACGCCTTTAATTGTGAGACTTTACCAGAGCTTTATGCGCAAGTAGGGCGGGGTGATTTAACAGGCAGTCAAGTTTTAAGCAAAACCTATCCCGATAGGCGCAATCGAAATAGGATTTTCAAAGCCGTCAAAACACTAACCGCAAAAGTCAAATCGGGGCAGGATAAAAATAGCAATATTCCCGTTATTGGCGCCGATGAAAATATTGCTTTGCGCTTTGCGGATAATTGTTTTCCGCTCCCGGGTGACCAAATTGTTGGCATAGCAAAACCGGGCGAGGGCATTATTATTTATCCCGCCAAAGCAGATGCACTTTCTGCATTTGAAAATATGCCCGAATCTTGGGTACCGCTTAAATGGGATATAGGGGAAAATAATAAGCAGATTTATGATAGTCGTTTGAATTTGACCGTTGTCAATAAGATTGGCACGCTTGCCGTTGTTGCCAATACAATCGGGCAATTTAATGCCAATATTAGCAATTTACAATTAACCCGCCGTGATGATGATTTTTGTAATCTGCAAGTCGATGTGCAGGTGCGTGATATAAAACATGTAAATGAGCTTATTTCTGCTTTGCGTGGTAGCCGTTTGGTGAATCAAGTAAAAAGATTTATTGCATAAGCTCGTTTAAGCG
>JAPPQG010000201.1 GCA_028816945.1 Alphaproteobacteria bacterium | reverse complement strand
ATCAAAGAAGCGATGAGAAAGAGAAATATAATAAAAGGTAATTTTTTTGCATTATCGCCGAGCAAAACAATAGTTTTATAGATAAAATCAAAATTTGTGGCCATAAATTGCGCCAAATGAGTTGTGCGTTTAAGCATTGTCATAAACCTCCAAATCGCTACTTGCATGCTTGCTAGATTCAAAATCGCCAGATTCAAAAGCACAAGTCTTAAACCATTCCACAAAATGCGCAATGCCTTCTTCTATGGATATAGAAGGCGCAAATCCCGTCGCCTGTGCGAGAGGGTCTATATCCGCATAAGTAATTGGCACATCACCTGCCTGCATAGGTAATAAATTGGTCTGCGCTTTTTTGCCGCAAGCCGTCTCAATCGCTTGAATCAAATGTTTGAGGGCAATGGGCTGGTTGCCGCCAATGTTAAACAGATGAAAAGGGGCTTGCGCATGGGAAATAGGATTAGCAACTGCCACAGGCGGTTTTGTCAGCACGCCCATAATGCCATCAATAATATCATCAATATAGGTAAAATCTCTTTTCATATCACCTTGATTATAAACATCTATCGGCTTGCCCTGCATAATGGCTTTGGTAAATTTATAATAAGCCATATCAGGGCGGCCATAGGGGCCATAAACTGTAAAAAAGCGCAAACCCGTCATAGGCAGAGAAAATAAATGACTATATGCATGCGCCATAACTTCATTTGACTTTTTAGTTGCCGCATAAAGACTGATTGGAAAATCTGTATTATCATCGACACGAAAGGGCTGTTTAATATTCATACCATATACAGAACTAGAAGAGGCAAATATAAAATGTTCAGGCCTTGCCGTGCGGCAGGCTTCAAGCATATTGATAAACCCGTTAAGGTTTGCATCCATATAGGCATAGGGGTTTTCCAGAGAATAACGCACGCCGGCTTGTGCCGCAAGATGAATAATAATTGGCAATTCATGTTCAGCAAATAAATTTTCTACGGCTTTTCTATCAGCAATATCTAGTTTGTAAAATTGATATTTATCACGGCAGTTTTGCGTGGCGGCAAAATCATCCAACGCATCAAGCCGTGTTTGTTTTAGTCTTGGGTCATAATAATCATTCATATTATCAATGCCCAAAACCCGATAGCCCGCCCCAAGCAGGGCTTTGACTAAATGAAAGCCGATAAAACCAGCAGATCCTGTGACAAGAATGTTTTTCATTTCATAAATCTCATTAACCTATAAGTGCCTGCACCATATATTACGCATCTATCAATTATTAAATATCTATCAATCACGCCCAAACAGATCGCGTGTAAAAACAATATGTTTTACATTTTCTAACTCTTTAACATAGCGATTGGCGATAATCATATCGGCGCGCGCCTTAAAATCCTCTAAATCAGTTAAAACGGCTGAATTAAAAAATGTCTGTGCCGGCAAATTAGGTTCATAGATAATAATTTCTATCCCCTTTGCTTTTAGCCGTTTCATAATACCCTGCACGGCTGAAGTACGGAAATTAGCAGCATCTGTTTTCATAACCAAGCGATAAATCCCGACAATTTTGGGTTTTTTTTCAAGAATCATTTCAGCGATGAAATCCTTGCGTGTCGTATTTGACGTGACAATGGCTTGGATTAAATTTTGCGGTATATTGGCATAATTGGCAAGGAGTTGTTTTGTATCTTTGGGCAAACAATAGCCCCCATAACCAAAAGAGGGATTATTATAATAATCGCCAATGCGTTCATCAAGGCAAACTCCTTCGATAATGTTTTTTGTCTCCAAACCCGCCACCAATGCATAACTATCCAACTCATTAAAAAAAGAGACACGCACGGCAAGATATGTATTAGCAAAAAGTTTGACAGATTCAACTTACATGGATTCCATAAAAAGCGTTTTAATATTAACCTTTTTGGCACATTGTTTAAGCAAGCTGGCAAATTGTTGCGCCCTTTCGCTCTTACTGCCTATAATAATGCGCGAGGGATAAAGATTATCTTTTAAGGCTTGTCCTTCGCGTAAAAATTCGGGCGAAAAGACAATTCTATCCGTATCATATTGCTTACATATGCGCTGTGTAAAGCCAACTGGCACAGTCGATTTTATAATAATCAAAGCCCTATCATTTATTTTCCATATATCGGCAATAATTGCCTCAACTGAATCTGTATCAAAAACACCTGTTGCTGGGTCATAATCGGTCGGTGTGGCGATAATGATAAATTCTGCATTTTGATAGGCTAATTTTTTATCTGTTACGGCTTGTAAGTCAAGTTGTGTGTCGCGCAAAAATATATCTATTTCTGAATCAACAATAGGCGATATATTTTTATTGATAAGATCGATACGCGCCTCATCAATATCAAAAATAGTGACTTTATTTTTCTGTGCCAATAAGACAGATAAAGACCAGCCAACATAGCCCGCGCCAACTATTGTTATTTTTTGTTTATCAGCCATATTTAAGCATCAATTTTAGCATAGTTTATCATTTCATTATTTAGCGCCAATTTCATTTAGGCGGTCTAAATCATGGCGTATAATGTCTGCCCGCACTGTCTGCCCCATCAAATCTAACAATATGCGCACAGTATCATCACCGATAAATGTCTCAATTTTGCCCGTAAATTCAGCAAAAGCACCAGAAATCAATTTCACCCGTTCGCCAATTTGCAAATCATCTAGCGGCAATAATATATGTTCGCTATCACAGCGCGCCATAAGCCCATCAATAAGGGGTTGCGGCACAATGGTCGGCTTATTGGCTTGAAAGCAAACCAACCGCACCACCCCGCGCGTGCTGTTAATCGCCCGCCAATTTGCTTGTTCGGGGTCAAAGCGAACAAACAGATAATTCGGAAATATAGGCCGCTTGACTTGCTTAATTTGGCGCGCATGGCGTACAGATAAATCACGCATAGGCATAAACACTTCAAAATCCTGTTGGCGCAAATTGGTGACTGCTTGCGTAAAGCCGCCTG
>JAPPQG010000110.1 GCA_028816945.1 Alphaproteobacteria bacterium | reverse complement strand
TAGCAAAATAATTATAATAGCGATAAGAATAAAATTGATAGAACGTAGCATGGGATTAACTTTTCATAAATGGTTTCGGTGGTTTGGCAAAGACGGGACAAGGTCTTCATCATTGCCTATGTGGGCGGGCGCATCTGTGCGGCAGACGGCACGCAAACGCGCCGAGCGGGCGCGTGGATTAGTTTTTATTTCAGCCTGTGAAGGGCGGCGGCTATTGGGAAAAATTTCTGTAAAACTATGACGAACAGTTTGCTTATCGGGCAAATGGCGCGACGGGCGGCCGACACGACCTGTGCGCCGTGCATAAAATTTTTTAACAATCCTATCTTCCAATGAATGAAAAGTGACAATAGCAAGCCGCCCATTCGGCAAAAGCATATGTTCAGCCGCCATTAGCCCGCGCAATAAAGCACCAAGTTCATCATTGAGATAAATCCGCAAAGCTTGAAATGTGCGCGTCGCGGGATGAGTCTTATGGGCGCGGTTTTTATTTGCGCGGGTCTTATTTGCCCTGCTCGCCTTATGCAAAACAGATTCAACTAATTCTGCTAATTCTTTTGTGCGGGTAATGGGGGATTGGCCGCGCCTTTTGCTAATCGCACGGGCAATCGCACGGGCATGGCGTTCTTCGCCATAAATAGCAATAATTTGCGCTAATTGTGCCTCATCTAATTGATTGACAATATCAGCCGCATTGTGACTTGTGTGGTCTGTTTGCGCCATACGCATATCCAATGCCCCATCACGCAAAAAAGAAAAGCCGCGTTCTGCCACATCTAACTGCATAGAGGAGACGCCCAAATCAAGGGCAATGCCATGCACCGCATCAATACCTTGTGCGGCGGCTAATTGGCGCATATCGCCAAAACAGCCCTGCGCTAACATAAAACGCTTGCCATATTGTTTTTGTAATGTTGCGCCTGCTTCAATGGCGACAGGGTCGCGGTCAATAGCAATAACGGCACAATCGGCCGCCTCTAAAATGGCACGGCTATAACCGCCTGCCCCAAATGTGCCGTCAATATAAATTTCGCCATCGCATGGGGCAAGGGCGGCGATGGTTTCATCGAGTAGCACAGGCTTATGAGCTTGGGGTTGAGGTTGGTTTTGGGCGGAGGCGTTTGGCATTAGTCATTTTCCTCTACTGGTGGGGTGTGCGAGGGCAACGGGCCAGCGGCCAATGAATGCAATAGGCCGCGGTGTTGGCGGGCAAGTTGGCGGGCTTTTTCACGGTAAGTTGCAAATTGGGACGGCTCCCAAATTTGAAATTTCGCACCCAAGCCAACAAAAACCAGCGCTTTTTCAATGCCCGCATGGGCAAGCAGGCTTTCAGGCAAACTCACCCGCCCATCACCGTCAAATTGTAATTGGTAGTTTTCAGCAAAAAGGGCGGTTGCAAGCGCATCGCGCTCATCTGTATAGGGGGGCAGTTGGCCTATCATTTGGCTGACATTATCCATCAATAATTGCCCGCCGCCTTCAATGGCTTGCATGGTAAAGGACGGATAGACATAAATACCGCCAAAACCCTGCGCCGCCGCGGCTGTGCGGAAAGCCACAGGCACAGACACACGCCCTTTCGCATCCAATTTACTGCTAATTGTCGATAAAAATCCTGTCATCACCTGCATACCTTCAATAATTATGCCTCTTTTCCGCCTTTTGCTCCCTTTGGGGCTTTTGCCAATTTCACGCAAAATGCGCTGAAACACGCCATTTATCCCATTTCTTTTCCCATTTCTGCACCACAATAAATGCCAATATAAGCACTGGCGCAAAACGGGATAATATGGGATAGCATGGGAAAATATGGGATGTCAATTCAATTATGCGGGATTTGCAATAAATTTACACAGCGAAAATGCAAAAAGTTGCATATATGCCACAGATTAAGTCTAAACCTGTAAAATATCGCTATGTCCTAGAAAAGTGCCTTTTTTTGATGATTCGTTACTTTACATGCCCGCCCTATCATGTATCATTATGATACATTATGTAATTAACGGAGAAATTTGGCATTTTATAAATTATCCATGCGGCTTAAACAGATGAAAACCGAATATCATTATACAGAATGCGGATTAGATAATATTATATTGTGTAATCGTGAGATTGTGCAAGATGATCATGGCGAACAAGTTGTGCTAATCCCCAATATTAATGGCTTACACGAATTCATTGCATTATCGATTATTGATTCTGAAAACCGCATGAGCGGGAAAGAATTGCGCTTTTTGCGGACACTAATGGGGCTAACGCAAGATGAATTAGCGCAAATAGTACAACGCAAAAGACTAACCATTAACCGCTGGGAAAGCGGTAAAACACGTATAAATGGAGCAGTAGAAACATTATTGCGCCAATTAGTTGCCGAACATTTTGAGGTTAAAAAATCGGTTCGAGAAACCAGTATTAAACGGCGAGAAAAGACGAGGACAGAGCCTATTCGTATTGATTGTTCAGACCCAAAACATTATCGCCTAGTTGCATAAATGCGATAAGGGGGCGGCTAGGAGGGGTATAGCAAGTAAAGCAGATGACCTATAAGCCGGGTTCTGTACCATCGCCGAAGCTATGGATGGCAATCATTCATCTAGGGAGTTCGTTGCCGAACACCTCATGCAACCTACCTGAACGCCGATACGGAAACGGTTAGCGTTCTGTTTGGTCTTGCTCCCGGTGGGGTTTACCATGCCATGCCCGTTGCCGGCCATGCGGTGCGCTCTTACCGCACCTTTTCACCCTTACCATAAATGGCGGTATATTTTCTGTGGCACTTTCCCTCAAGTCGCCTTGGCCGGGCGTTAGCCGGCACCGTGTTTCCGTGGAGCCCGGACTTTCCTCTCCTAAAACCCTAGAATTAAAACCCAAAGGTAAAACCCTAAAATTAAAACCCTAAGGTTAAAAGAGCGATTGCCCAGTCATCTGCTTATGTGAGATTATGCTTGTTGCGCGCATTCGTCAAGTGATTAACGAAGCCTATTTATTG
>JAPPQG010000151.1 GCA_028816945.1 Alphaproteobacteria bacterium | reverse complement strand
AATGATAGAGAATAGGCAGTTATAGAAATGATAGAGAATAGGCAGTTATAGAAATGACAGATAAGCTCAAAATTGGTATTGCAGGGCTTGGCACGGTCGGGCAGGCGGTTGCCAAGCAATTATTATCGGGCGAAGTTGATGCGCGTTTGCAGCTTGTTTGTGTGACGGCAAAACAGCGGGCGCGCCAGCGTGCGCTTGATCTATCTTCTGTCACATGGCTTGATGACCCGCTTGCTATGGCGCAGGCGGATATTGATGTTGTGCTAGAATTGATTGGCGGTGCAGACGGTATTGCCTTGGCATTGACACAAGCCGCCCTCAAAGCAGGCAAGCATGTTATAACCGCAAATAAAGCCATGCTTGCCACGCACGGCACACAATTAGCGAGTCTTGCTGAAAAGCAAAAACTTAATTTGGCTTATGAAGCCGCTGTTGCAGGCGGTATTCCCGTTATTAAAACAGTGCGGGAAGGGCTTGCGGGGAATAAAATCCAGCGCATTTGTGGCATTCTAAACGGCACATGCAATTTCATTCTATCCGAAATGCAAGCCTCTGCTATGCATGCCAAAAGGGTGAGTTTTGACGAAACATTAGCCAAAGCGCAAACGCTTGGCTATGCCGAATCGGACCCGACATTTGATATTAGCGGTGTCGATGCGGCGCAAAAATTAGCGATTTTATCCAGCCTTGCCTTTGGCACCAAACGCTTGGCTATGCTGAGTCGGACCCGACATTTGATATTAGCGGTGTCGATGCGGCGCAAAAATTAGCAATTTTATCTAGTCTTGCCTTTGGTACACAGCCCGATTTTACACAAGTGCAAACCTCAGGCATTGCCAACATTTCAGCCGATGACATTCAATTCAGCGATGAATTTAATTGTGTCATTCGCTTGATTGGCCTTGCCACAAAAACAGATGATGGGATTTTGCAATGGGTCGGCACATGCCTTATTCGCAAAGGCACACCGCTTGCGGCGATTGAAAATGTAACCAATGGGATATTGATTGATGCGGATATGGTCGGGCAAATTATGTTACAAGGGCCGGGTGCAGGCGGCGCGGCCACAGCTTCGGCCGTGCTAGCCGATTTATATGATTTATTGGCAGATAGAAAGCAAGGGCAGGCGCGCGCGTCTATGCCGATTTTTGGGCGTGCGGCAGAGCAGCTTGTGCCGCCGTCTAATAAAATTGCCCTTCCTGCAAGTCAATGGTATTTACGGCTTGCCCTTGTCGATGCGCCGGGCAGTTTAGCCAAAGTAACAGCGATATTGGCGGAAAATGGCGTCTCGATTGAGGAAATTATCCAGCATAAGCCCACCGATAATCAGCAAGATGCCAATAATCAGCAAAATGAAGAGACGCGCCCCGTAATATTCATTACCCATAATGTGCCGTCACAAGCCATTGCCCATGCAAGCAAGCAATTACAAGCAACTGAATTGATTGATAAAGTGATTGACTCAGAAATATGTGCGATGCCTATTCTCGATAATATGTAAAAGAAGCCATGCAATTTTGCTTGAAATAGGATAAAATGGAATAAGATATAAGATAGATGCAATAGGGATATATGAGAGAATAAGTGAATGCCAACAAAAACAGCCACCACTGCTAAAACTGAGAAAAAAATAAGCCGTATGTTAACTTTGGAAGTCACGCGTGTGACGGAGCGGGCGGCGGTTGCGTGTGCGCCGCTTATCGGGCGGGGCGATGAAAAGGCGGCCGACCAAGCAGCTGTCGATGCTATGCGGCGGGAATTAAATCGGCTCGATATTGATGGCCGTGTGGTTATTGGCGAGGGCGAACGAGATGAAGCCCCTATGCTCTATATTGGTGAGGAAGTTGGCACAGGCAAAGGGCCGAAAGTGGATATTGCCCTTGACCCGCTAGAAGGAACAACCTTAACCGCTAAGGGCATGAATAATGCTTTAACCGTGATAGCCGTTGCCGAACGCGGCACACTCCTCAATGCGCCTGATACTTATATGCAGAAAATTGCCATTGGGGCGGGTTATCCGCAAGGCATTGTCGACCTTGATGTGTCGCCAAGTGAAAATCTGCGCGCCTTAGCAAAAGCAAAAAAAGTCGATGTAAGCCAAATAAATGTTTGCATTTTAGACCGCCCCCGCCATGCCGACTTAATTGCTGAAATACGCCAAGCGGGCGGGCGTGTGACATTGATTATTGATGGCGATATTGCGGGTGTTATGCATACAACTAACCCGCAAACGGGCATTGATATGTATATGGGGATAGGCGGTGCGCCCGAAGGTGTGCTTGCCGCCGCCGCCCTTGCGGCCACGGGCGGGCAAATGCAGGGGCGACTTGTGAGCGATGATGAAGCGCAAAAAGAGCGGGCGCGTAAAATGGGTATTGCCGATTTTGACCATAAATATGAAGCGCATGAAATGGCCGGCGGTGATGTTATTTTATCGGTCACAGGTGTGACAAATGGCACGCTCGTTAAGGGCGTCGAATGGGAAGGCGAAGCGGTTTGGACGGATACAATGCTCTTGCGCTCTGCCACTGGCACTATTCGTTGGTTGCGCTCCCGCCATGCAAGCATTGATAAATTTAACCCTGATTGATGCAGGCACTACAAGAAATTCTTAATGTAAAAAACTCAGCCGCCAATCAATGCTGGGTCATGCGCCCGTATGAAGAACGGACGGCCATGACGATGGCGCAACGCCATAAATTGCCTGAAATTATTACGCGTATTCTAGCCCAACGCGATGTCGAACCAGAATATGCTTTGCAACATATTGAGGCAAAGATTCGCGACTTTATGCCTGACCCCTCCGGGCTTGCCGATATGGATAAAGCAACAACACGGCTTGCCGATGCGCTTATCGGGCAGGAAAAAATTGCCGTCTTTGGCGATTATGATGTGGATGGCGCAAGTTCGGCCGCCCTTATTTTGCGCTATTTTGCCGCGTGCGGGCAGGCCGTGCGTGTGTATATTCCCGACCGCACCAAAGAGGGCTATGGCCCCAATATCGAGGCTTTCCGCCTGTTACAAAAAGAGGGCATGCGGCTTATTATCACAGTAGATTGCGGGACAATGGCGCATGAGGCGCTTGCCTTTGCCAAACAGGCCGATATGGATGTGATTGTTGCCGACCATCACCAAATCGGCACGCAACTGCCTGCTTGTTTTGCCCTTATCAATCCCCGCCGTGGCGATGATATGAGCGGGCTGGGCTATTTGGCGGCGGTTGGAGTGACTTATTTATTGCTTATTAGTTTGAACCGCGCCTTGCGCCAACGCGGCTATTTTGCTGACCGTGAAGAGCCTAATTTATTTAATTTGCTAGATATTGTAGCACTTGGCACAGTGTGCGATGTCGTGCCTTTGCAGGGATTAAATAGGGCTTTTGTCAAGCAAGGGCTAAAAGTCATGGCAAAGCGACAAAATATAGGTATTAAGGTTTTGGCGGATATGGCGCGGCTGAATGGCGCGCCTTCTGTTTTTGATTGTGGTTTTGCGCTTGGCCCGCGTATCAATGCGGGCGGGCGGATTGGCGACTCTATGCTTGGGGTGCGCCTTTTATCGACACAAAATGCCGATGAAGCGGTCGCCCTTGCCACACGCATGGATGAATTAAATAATGAACGCCGCCTGATTGGCGATACGGCACTTGCCATAGCTGACGCTGAAATTATTGCGCGCATAGAAAAACTAAACAGATTGCCTCCTGTTTTATTGATAGCCGATGCACGATTTCATATTGGCATTCTTGGTATTGTTGCTGGGCGACTGAAAGATAAATATCGCCGCCCTTGTTTTGTGTTGGCATTAGACAAAGAGGGCAGGGCGAAAGGATCGGCACGCTCTGTGTCAAAAGTGGATATTGGCAGTTTGGTCACCCAAGCCGTGCATGCGCAAATTATCGAAAGGGGCGGCGGCCATGCAATGGCGGCGGGCGTGACATTAACAGCCGATCAATTAGCGGGCTTTGAGAATTGGCTTATCGAAAAATGCAGCGCGTTTGATTTTGACGACCCGCATTATCTCCATATTGATGCGATGATAAGCACGGACGGCATACACCGCGCCTTTTATGAACAATTACAACAAGCCGCCCCCTATGGGGTTGGTAACCCCACGCCCCGCTTTGTTATCCCAACGGCACATATTCGCTATGCCGATTTTGTTGGCGAAGCACAGCATGTGCGCTGTCGCATAGCCTCCAATGGCGGGCGCACTATCAAAGCGATTGCCTTTGCTTCCACTGCGGAAAATGTCCGCAAACTTATCTATAATAAGTCCGCCCCTTTGCATATAGCGGGCTATTTGCGGGCTGATGATTGGCAGGGCAGGGAAGATGTGCAATTTGAAATACACGATGTGGCACAGGCTTAACACGCTATCGAGTGCTTGAAATTGACAGGCAACTAGGCTATATCTGCCTCTCACATGGGCGCCCTTCGTCTATCGGTTAGGACATCAGGTTTTCAACCTGGAAAGAGGGGTTCGATTCCCCTAGGGCGTACCATGTCTCTCAATTCTTATCTCCCAATTCTTATCTCTCAATCCCTATCTCCCAATCCCTATCTCTCAATTCTTATCTGCCAATCCCTATCTCTCGATATGTCCCCTAATCCCTATCGGTCAATAGGTTCGCCGCTCTATCTATTCGGCAGATTGGTAAAGCATATTATCATCTTTCCAAACCTTATTGATAAATTGGTCGCGCCCGCACCGTGAGCGGTAAAATTTATAACGCAAGGGATTACGGGTAGAATAATTTTGATGATAATCTTCGGCAGGATAAAATTGGCTTGCACTTAAAATGCGTGTTGCAATGGGGCGTGGGAATTTCTTGGCTTTTTCCAATGCCGCCACCGCCCCTTCGGCAAGCTGTCTTTGCTCTTCATTTGTATAAAAAATGGCTGTACTATATTGCAAGCCACGGTCGCAAAAAGACCCCGTGCCGTCTGACGGGTCATGCATGCGCCAAAAGGCACTCAATAAAGCCTGATAGGTGATTTTGTCTGTGTCATAATCAACGCGGACAATTTCAAAATGTCCCGTTTGACCGCCGGAAACTTGCTTATAGGTCGGGTTTTCTACAAACCCGCCCATATAGCCTGAAACGACATTTGTCACACCGTCTAATTTTTCAAAATCATGTTCGGTACACCAAAAACAGCCGCCGGCAAAATAAGCTGTCTGTTCGGCGGCCAAACTAGGCGCAGGCTTGACGAAAATAAAGGGAGCGACAATAAATAGGGCAAATAATAATGAGACAATTATACGGTTTGCGATGTGATTTACGATTCTATATGGCATGTTTTCATCCTTTCACAATAGGATAATATAGCGGCATTTGTGGCGGTAATATGGCGATATGTAGCCGCTCTAATAAGTGCTAAAATAGCTGCTCTAATAGCTGCTATGCTCTAATAACCGTTAAAATAGCTGCTCTAATAGCTGTTATGCTCTAATAAGTACTACAATAACTGCTAAAATAGTTCTCTATAATAGCCGATAAGCGAGGCACAATTAAGGGGCAAGGCGGGGGATTTGTATCCGATTAACACTTATCCCGTCTGTTATGACGGGCTTATTTTGCACATGGTCGAGCATTGGTTCTGTATAATGCGGCACCCATAAGCGCGCTAATTCTTTACCTGCAAGCCAATCTTTTTGGGAAATGGTTTTTTTTAATTGCTGAATGGTTGCGGTTGCATCAACGGGTGCGCCTAAATGCAAGCGCATGGGATTGGTTAGATATAAATGCACCCACATGGCGGCTTGCTGTGCGTTGCGGTCGGGGCCTAGATTGGCGGCATAAAGGGCAAGCATCGCGGCCTGTGCGCTAAATGCCCCCGCATTAGCCGCCTGTGTGACCCAAGCTAGCCCTTCGCGGAATTGGGCTTTGGCAAACATAGTCGCTCGTGCGGGCGGCGGGGTTGCGGCTGTGGGCAGACCAGCCATTTCCATAAGGCAAAGGCCAAGTGCTAATTGTGCATTCTCATAACCCTGTCCGCGTATGGCAAGCGGTTTGAGCTGTAAAATAGCCTCTTCGCATTGTCCTGCTTGGCGTAGGATAAAGCCTTTCCAATAGGGCGTGTCATAATAGCCCTGTTTTTTACGCCTTTTTTGCTGTTGTGCGCCCGTTTCTGCCACTATCGCAATAGCCAATAGGGCGATAATGAGGTGCGCCAACAGCCACTTAACATTGGCAAATTGTTTATGGCGAGAGATTATCTTGGCCCATATTATTTCAATCATGTTATGTTAGCCCTTTATTATAATTGCCCCTTTATTATAGATTACAATTAACCCTTTATTATAAATAATTAGCCCTTTATTATAACATATTACTTTACCGAACAAAGCTTGCCCCAAACAAGCGAAAATCCCTAGCATTATGAGATTTTTTTTGTAAAATATACCGAATCAATCCATAAATATAACTCAATAAGCACAATTCAAAAAACACCATTCAAAAGCAAAGCCAATTAGGAGAGTTTCGTGAAAAACAGCCCTTTATCCCATTTTTTATCCCCCATTCTAACGCCCATTCTGCGCCGCTTTTTAGCGACTATGCCGCGTTTTCTAACAGCATTTCTTGCGGCCTTTATTGTGCCGATAATCTGTGCGCCCATATCGGCCATAGCAGCAGAAAGTGCAAGCGGGGGGCAATTAAATCTCAATATGATGACTTCGCCGTATGCGATTGCCGCTTTGCTTATTTTTATTGTCGCTTATGTGCTGGTTATGGTCGAGGAATTTACGCATTTGCGGAAAAGCAAGCCTGTCATTATTGCCGCCGGTTTAATTTGGATATTGGTTGCTTCGGCAGCAGGGGTGGCAGGCCAAGAACCGCACGCAACGAATGCTGCTTTTCGTCATGTATTCCTTGAATTTGCCGAACTCTTTATCTTTTTACTTGTAGCGATGACCTATATCAATTCCATGACGGAGCGCAATGTATTTGAGGCTTTGCGTGTCTGGCTTGTCACGCGCAATTTCAATTTCCACAAAATATTTTGGATTACTGGGGTTTTGGCATTTTTCATTTCCCCGATTGCCGATAATTTGACAACCGCTCTGCTTATGTGTGCGGTGATTATGGCTGTTGGGACGGGGCATCCGCGCTTTATTGTGCTTGCCTGTATCAATATCGTAGTTGCCGCGAATGCGGGCGGGGCATTTAGCCCATTTGGCGATATTACAACGCTTATGGTTTGGCAAAAGGGCGTATTATCCTTTTTTGACTTTTTCGCTATTTTTGTCCCTTCCGTTGTTAGCTATATTGTGCCAGCCCTTATCATGCATTTTGCTATTCCCGTCGGGCAACCCAAAAGCACAGATGAAACTGTCATTATGAAAGTGGGGGCAAAGCGGGTTATTCTTTTATTCCTATTGACGATTACATTTACTGTTTCAAGTCACCAACTTTTCCACATGCCCCCTGCTTTTGGCATGATGACGGGCTTTGGGGCGTTAGCTATTTTTGGTTTTTACTTAACGCGCTTGGGTCAAAAATCCGCAAACCCAGATATGCGATTTGATATATTTGCCAAAGTTGCTCGTGCTGAATGGGATACTTTATTCTTTTTCTATGGCGTCTTAATTTGTGTAGCTGGGCTTGCGGCTTTTGGCTATTTGGCAGCTACCTCGCAACTTATGTATATTGATTTAGGCGCAACAACTGCCAATGTGCTAGTCGGCATATTATCCGCTATTGTCGATAATATCCCTGTTATGTTTGCTGTATTAACAATGTTCCCGTCAATGGATGAAGGCCAATGGCTATTGGTGACCTTAACAGCGGGGATTGGCGGCTCTTTATTATCCATTGGCTCAGCCGCAGGTGTTGCAGTTATGGGACAGGCACGGGGAATTTACACTTTTTTCGCACATTTGCGCTGGTCGTGGGCAATCGCACTCGGCTATGCGGCAGGCATTTATGCCCATTTTCTCGTCAACCGTGGCTTATTTGACGGCATTCCCTTAATGTTACATTAGCTTAATATCAATAATTTTCACAATTATTTGAACTTAAAGGGGCAATTTACCTCTTTCATCCCTTGCTATTTCTGTGTTAAAGTAGCCGAGTTTTGTTGCGTGATTGGTGTAAAGAGTTGGAAATATAATGAACAGTGTCAAGTGAACAACAGTTGGAAAGTATGCAGTACCATGTCGCAAGAAATGAAAATTGAAACCCCCGAAATAGATGATTCTATTTCAGAAACACAAACCGACTCAGCGGGAAACACGGTGAGTGGTGAAGTGAAATGGTTCGACCCCAAAAAAGGCTTTGGTTTTATCATACCCGATGAAAAGGGACCAGATGTGTTGGTCCATTATTCTGTACTTCGCAGGGCAGGTCATGATATGATTTACCCGGGTGCAAAGATAAAATGCTTTGCGACGAAACAAGAGCAAGGATGGCAAGCGGATAAAATTATCGCTATTGATAATAGCAACGCCCATATCCCCGAAACATCGCCAAGACCAACGAGCATTTTGCAATCCATTGAGGAAATTAGCGATTTCAAAAAGGTCACGGT
>JAPPQG010000089.1 GCA_028816945.1 Alphaproteobacteria bacterium | reverse complement strand
TGTTCATATATGCTAAATATTATTATTTATAAATACTATTATCTAAATGTCATTATCTTTACAGCCAAATATAATTGATGCCGGCGATGTATTGATTGTCGGGGGTGGGCTTGCTGGCCTATTTACCGCTTTGAAATTATCGCACCGCCATGTCACAATTATGGCAACCGGCGCGCCGCAAAAGGCAAGCGCAAGTGCATGGGCCCAAGGCGGTATTGCCGCCGCACTTGGCCCCGATGACAGCCCCGATTTGCACCTACAAGATACAATTAAAGCAGGCGCAGGCCTTGTTGATTCACATATTGCCAAAATTATGACCGAAGAGGCAAAAGCACGCATCAATGATTTAATCGCCTTTGGCGTATCCTTTGACCGCACAAAAGATGGTCGTTTGCGGCTTGGACGAGAGGCCGCCCATAGTCGCAACCGCATTATTAGTGTGCGCGGCGACCGCACAGGCAAAGCCATTATGTCGGCACTTGGCAAACGCGTAAGTGCTAGCCCCTCCATTCGCACATTGGTTGGCTTTTCGGCTTGTGAATTAGCCATTGAGGATGGCCGCGTGGCAGGCGTATTTGCCTATCCCACACATAGGCAGGGCATATCGCCGCCGCTGCTTGTCAAAGCGCGGGCGACCATTCTTGCCTGTGGCGGGTGCGGGCATCTTTATGCAACAACCACAAACCCGATTTTTGCCAATGGGGAAGCATTGGCCATGGCGGCACGCGCTGGTGCAGAGATTATGGATGCTGAATTTATGCAATTTCATCCAACCGCTTTTGCAACACAAACAGACCCTGCTTTTTTGGCAACGGAAGCTTTGCGTGGCGAAGGGGCTGTGTTGCTGAATGCAGAAAATCATCGCTTTATGCCCGATTATCATGTTGATGCTGAACTTGCCCCGCGTGATATTGTGGCACGGGCTGTGGCCGCTGAAATTGACAAAACGGGTCGTGTTGGGTTGGACTTGCGCGCCAATTTGGCAGAACGATTGCATACGCGTTTTCCAACCGTTTTTGATTATTGCCGTAAAACATCTATCGACCCCACAAAAGAATTACTCCCCATTACACCCGCCGCGCATTATCATATGGGCGGGATTAAAGTAGATGAAAACGGCCATACAAGCCTAAAAGGGCTTTGGGCATGTGGTGAGAGTGCGGCAAGTGGCGTGCATGGCGCAAATCGGTTGGCAAGCAATTCCCTATTGGAAGCCATTATATTTGGCGCCCGCATTGCTGCCCATATTGATGATATTGTGCCTATTCATAATTTCGCCCAACCACAACCGCCTGTGCGTGACCATTATACTGACCCAATCATGGTGCAGCCTGCGATAAAGGAATTGCGCGCGACAATGACGCGTTATGTGGGTGTTGTGCGTAAGCGCGCGGGCTTGCTAAAAGCGTTGCAAATTATAACCCGCTTGGAGCGTGCCGCAACAGGCATTGCACCGTTGGCAAATATGTGTTTAGCTGCTTTTATGATAAGCGCGGCCGCCTTAAAACGCGAAGAAAGCCGCGGCAGTCATTTTCGGTCAGACTATCCAAACCCAACTCAAAATCCAACCCATAATTGTTGGACTTTAACACAGATGCGGGAATTTGTTGCGCTACAAGAAAACGAGCAAGATAATAACCAAGACATAAAACATATACGGCACGCAAAATGACAAAATATATTCGCAACCCTTTTAGCATTGGCGATAGTGGAACGATTGACCGCCCCGCCTATCATAAAGTTGCGCCACAGCTTATCAAACAAACAATTGCCATAGCCCTAAAAGAAGATTTAGGTAGGGTAGGCGATATAACTTCACGCGCCATTATCCCAGAAACAGCCATCGCGCAGGGGTCGATAAGAGCGCGCGAAGCGGGCGTGCTTGCCGGCATTGATTTAGCAATCGCAAGTTTTGAGATGTGCGCGATAGATAAAAAAATAGAATTGACGCCACACAAACAAGACGGCAATTCATTGAAGGCAGGCGATAATATATTAGATATTGTCGGCCCCGCCCGCCCCATGCTTGCTGCTGAGCGCGTCGCCCTTAATTATATTAGCCATTTATCCGCCATTGCATCGCTAACCCGTCTTTATGTTGAAGCCGTTAAAGGCACAAAGGCGCGCATTTGCTGCACCCGCAAAACAACACCTCATTTGCGGATATTTGAAAAATATGCGGTGCGGCAGGGCGGCGGCATCAATCATCGCTTTGGGCTAGATGATGGTATTTTGATTAAAGATAATCATATTGCGGTTGCTGGTAGTGTGACAAAATCTGTCGCTGCGGCTTTGGCAAACATGCCTAGCAGAAACGGATATGACAAAAACAAGCTAGGCGATATGCGGGTGGAAGTAGAAGTGGAGCGATTAGAGCAAGTCGAAGAAGCCATTATGGCAGGCGCGCATATTATATTGCTCGATAATATGCCCCTTGCCACATTGCGTAAAGCCGTTGCCTTGATTGATGGGCGCGCTGAAATTGAAGCCTCAGGCGGGGTTGAGCTTAAAAATGTTCGCGCGATTGCTGAAACAGGTGTCGATTATATATCAGTCGGGCGGCTTACTCATTCTGTGCCGAATCTAGATTTCGGTCTTGATTTCGACCTGTCTGCTTAATCATTGCTATTATGCACTTTACGAATCTATATTCGGCCGCCTATGTGGATAGGGTTGTTCATCATCATGTGCGTGGGCTTCTCTGTAAAAAATATGCCGTCCAATTTTGACAATCGGGCGTAGGGCATTCGACCAATGCGGATCAACATAATCAGCGTGATAATGGGTTGCTGTGCCGGCAAGAACAGAAAAAGAGCTTTCGGTCAATAAGCGGCCTGCCATTTCATGGGCTTGTCGCCAAAAGGCATGATTATAGGCACGGTCAGAACGCCCATCACAAGCAAAAGAGAATTGGCAACGGTGGCGGCGATATTTGCCCTGAAAGACCACATCGCAAATGCGTGTTGGATAGCGTTTATCATAAGCACGGTTAATTACAACCTGACCGACAGCCTCCCACCCCTCAACAGGCTCACTGCGGGCTTCAAAATAAATGGCTT
>JAPPQG010000215.1:5497-8674 GCA_028816945.1 Alphaproteobacteria bacterium | reverse complement strand
CTTTATCTTATTCATTATTCGCCCTTTCCAATAGTATATGCGGAGTAGTTATTATCACCCTTTATTTGCTGTGTAAAGCTTAATTTCTATAAGCCGTAAGTTGGCTACTAATAATTTCACAATCATACGCTTCTGGCGGTGATTCCTCGTCATCCTTAAATAAATACACACGCAAAGTATTAGCATAAACAGTTGATGGGGGTGTGGTATAAGTATAAGAACTACACCTCGTTTTCGTTTGTTGAGGAATAGGTAGATTCAAGATTGGAACAGGAGCTTGATCTTGACAATTTGTCACCGTATTACTTGCTCCTGCTTGTGTGGTTGTAGCCCCTGCTTGCTCATCCAAAACAATAAATTTTGTAAAATTTCTGTAAATACAAATATCCGCGGCTCTTAACAGCGCATATTTTGAAACTTGGTTATAGCTTGTGAATTCATTACCTTGTGACTGAATTAAATAAGCTCTATCATTTAGTTGTGTTACTGACACAGCATCTCCATAAGATGTCACACAAGCAACATTGAACAAAGCAACGAATAGAATGATTATATGTCGCATAGTCTCTCTCCATTTCCCTCTCATTTATATCCAAAATTTACCCTTCTTCCCAAAATATTAAAAACCCCGTTAGCTAGTTACCCTCGCCCTCTATCTGCTGTCCGTTTGAGGGGATGAGGGTGACGCTTTCGCCACAGCCGCAAGCGTCTGTCTGGTTGGGGTTTTTGAAGGTAAAGCCCGATGATAATTTGCTTATTTCATAGTCCATTTCTGTGCCAAGCAAAAACAGCAAAGCCTTTGCGTCAATGAGAATTGTCACGCCCTTTTCTTTAATAATTTCATCATGCGGGGCAATGTCGGTTGCATATTCCATCGTATATTCCATGCCCGCACAGCCCGCATTTTTTAACCCTAAACGCAAGCCAACATAATTCTCATTAGACTGCGCGATAATTTCCTGCACCCGTTTAGCGGCCGCATCGGTTAGGGAAATTGCTTTCGGCATATTCGCTATTTCATTCATCTATTTGCTCCATCTCAAAACATATTGAGGGCGACCCGCGCCTCGTCTGACATACGGCTTATATCCCATGCGGGTTCAAAAACCATATTTACTTTCACATCGCCCACACCCTCGACAGCCCCTATCGCATCTTGCACCCAAATTGGCATTTGTTCAGCCACAGGACAGCCCGGCGCGGTTAAAGTCATATCAATAATAACATCGCGCGCATCTGTTATTTCCACCCGATAAATCAACCCCAATTCATAAATATCAACAGGAATCTCGGGGTCATAAACACTCTTTAAGGCGCCAATAATATCATCTGTCATGGCTTGTTGGGCGGGCGATAGATTTTCATAATCGACAGGCGCAGACTTGTCTGTCACAGACTCATCTGTAACAGACTCATTTGTCACAGACTCGTCTGTTCTTGGCATGTGTTCATCATTCATTGTCTTATCCAGTCACTCTAATCTATAAATAATTTATAAACCTACTTAAAAAATGCTAACGCTTTATCAATGGCCGCCGCTAAACTTTCAGCCTCTTGGCGTGTATTATATAAAGCAAAAGAGGCACGCGCCGTGGCCGATACACCTAAATGCGTCATTAAAGGCTGCGCACAATGATGCCCTGCCCGAACCGCCACACCCTCTCTATCTATAATGGTTGCCAAATCATGCGGGTGTATGTTTTCAGCACCAAACGATATTATACTCCCTTTTGGCTGAGCCGTGCCAAATAATTTTAACGGCTTGATTTCTTTAAGTAATTCCATTGCATAGGCAAATATATCGGCCTCATGGGTGGCAATGGCGTCCTGCCCTAAATCTGTGACATATTCAAGGGCCGCCCCTAGCCCAACCACTTCTACAATAGGCGGTGTGCCTGCTTCAAAACGATGCGGCAGGTCGGCATAAGTGATTTTATCTTGTGTCACTTCGCTTATCATCTCCCCACCGCCGCGATAAGGGCGCATGTCCTCTAAATGCTCTAATTTGCCATATAGAATGCCAATACCCGTTGGCCCGTAAAGTTTATGGCCGGCAAAAACATAAAAATCACAATCTAATTCTTGTACATTTGTTGGCATATGCACCGCCCCCTGACACCCATCCACCAATACGGGAATATTTTTGTCATGGGCTAAGCGAATAATTTTCTGCATAGGCGGGATTGTGCCGAGCGCATTTGACATTTGCGTCATGGCAATCAATTTCGTCTTTGGCGTAATAAGCCGTTCATAAGCGGCAAAATCAAACGCCCCGTCCGCCCCCATTGGCACCCATTTTAAGACAACACCCTGCCGCTCCCGCAAAAAATGCCATGGAACGATATTCGAATGATGCTCCATAACAGATAAAATAATTTCATCGCCTGCAACAAGGCGCGGGGCAGCAAAACTCTGCGCAACCAAATTGATAGCATCCGTTGCGCCCGATGTAAAAATAATCTCGCGCTTATCGCGTGCATTGAGAAAATGCTGCACCACCTCGCGCACATTCTCAAAAGCTTCTGTCGCTTGATTAGATAAATAATGCAACCCGCGATGCACATTGGCATAATGCTGGTTAATGCAATCTGTCATTTTTTGTGTCACCTGCATAGGCTTTTGGGCAGACGCGGCATTATCCAAATAGACAAGCGGCTTGCCATATGCATGGCTTGCTAAAATGGGGAAATCTTGGCGCACGGCCTCAATATCTAGTTTTGCAGGCGCCGTTTTTTCTTGTGCTTGTGCTTTTGCGGTCGTAGGTGCATTCATGACGCATTCCCCCTGTCTGTTTCAATCTTGCTATCCAAACCCATAAAATGCGTCGCAAGTTGCTGGGCGACTCTTTCCTGCAAGGCGGCGCGTAAATGCGTATCGTTCACATGCAATAAGGCTTCATCAATAAAGCCTTGCACGAGCAAATTGCGCGCCGCATTTTCTGATAAGCCGCGACTGCGTAGAAAAAAGACGGCATCTTGGTCTATCTCACCAATGGTCGAGCCATGCGCACAGGCGACATCATCGGCAAAAATTTCAAGCGCGGGCTTGGCGTTCATTTCCGCCTCTTTGGATAACATAAGGGTGGCTGTGTGCTGTTCGGCATCCACCAGTTGCGCATCGGGGCGCACAATCACTTTGCCCTGAAATACGCCGCGCGCTTTATCGGTTAGCACGGCG
>JAPPQG010000215.1:0-5240 GCA_028816945.1 Alphaproteobacteria bacterium | reverse complement strand
CGCACCTTCATGCAATTTAATATGCGTTAATTTTGCGCCCGCCCCAATGCTTATATCATTGACTAAATGCGCAACGCCCGCCCCACAATGCGTTTCAATCAAACACAGGCTCGCCTGCTCTGCTAGATTGAGACAGACCCGCCCATAATTGGCATGTGCCGCATCACTGCCCGCCCAAACAAGTTCCACAGGCCGCGTGATTGGCTTGCTGACAGAAATAATCACGCCGTCTTGCAAATAGCCCAAATTGGCAGCTAAGAGCGCATTGTCCTGCTCCTCTTTTGGAAATTGCAAAAGCTCGCTCCCCTCTGCAAGCGGGGTAATATCTATCCCGTCTAGGCGGGTAAGTTCAGCCATATCCGATTGCGCCCTATCCAATATGCCGTCAATAAAAACAAGCCGCGCTGGCTGTGCTGTTTTGAAATAGGCTGGAGCATCCATTCTACCCGGCTTTTTAGGAATATCAGCAGGCGGCAATAAGCGGGCAAGGTCTGTATAATGCCAATCTTCCATGCGCCGCGTCGGCAGACCTAATGTTGCAAAGCGGGCGCGGGCGGCTGCTTGCAATGCGTCAAATTGTGGATTTACACTAGCCATTGGCAACCATGCCTGCATCTGTTGCGCTTGCTTTGTCTGCTTTTATTTGTTTCGGCTCGCCGCCATAATCCGCATAGCCTGACTGCTCTAATGTTTGCGCTAATTGCGCGTCGCCCGATCTGGCAATGCGCCCATCAGCCAAAACATGCACCCTATCGGGCTTAATATGGTCGAGCAAACGCTGGTAATGCGTGATGATAAGCATGGCTCGCTCGGGGCTACGCAACGCATTGACGCCATCGGCAACTAATTTAAGCGCATCAATATCTAGCCCGCTATCAATTTCATCTAACACAATCAAGCGCGGCTCTAATACGGCTAATTGCAACATTTCATTGCGCTTTTTTTCACCACCTGAAAAACCCGCATTGACAGGGCGCTTTAACATATCATCTTGCATGCCTAAACTGGCTGCTTTTTCCCGCACAAAACGCAAGAAATGCGCTGTGTCCATTTCTGCTTCCCCCCGTGCGCGGCGCAAAGCATTAAGACTCGCCCGCAAAAAATTCATATTATTAACACCCGGAATTTCCACAGGATATTGAAAAGCAAGAAACAGACCTTTTGCGGCGCGCGCTTCGGGTGTTAGGGTGGATAAATCCGTGCCGTCAAATAACACTTCGCCCTTTGTTATTTCATAATTTTCCCGCCCTGCAAGCATGAAGGCCAAAGTGGATTTGCCTGAGCCATTTGGTCCCATAATCGCATGCACTTCGCCCTGCTTAATATGCAGATCTAGCCCTTTTATGACTGTTTTATCATCCACATTTACATGTAAATTATTTATATCTAATAATGCGCTCATCCAATACTTCCTTCTAGTGAAATGCTAACAAGTTTTTGTGCCTCAACGGCAAATTCCATTGGTAAATGTTGTAAAACTTCGCGGCAAAAACCATTGACAATCAAACCCACTGCTTCTTCGGCATCGAGGCCGCGCTGGCGGCAATAATAAATCTGGTCGTCGCTAATTTTTGAGGCGGTTGCTTCATGTTCTAATATGGCGCTTGGGTTGCGCGCTTCAATATAGGGTATGGTATGGGCGGCGCATTTATCGCCAATCAGCAAACTATCGCATTGTGTAAAATTGCGCACATTATCTGCCTTTTGATGCACGCTCACCCGCCCGCGATAAGCATTAGAGGCGCGCCCTGCTGAAATGCCTTTGGAAATAATGCGGCTAGATGAATTTTTGCCAAGATGAATCATTTTTGTGCCACTATCTACCTGTTGCAAATTATTAGCAATGGCAATGGAATAAAATTCCCCAACTGTATCATCGCCCCGTAAAATGCAAGACGGATATTTCCAAGTCACAGCAGAGCCTGTTTCTACTTGTGTCCATGAAATTTTAGCCCGCGTCTCGCGGCAATCGCCGCGTTTGGTGACAAAATTATAAATCCCGCCGCGCCCTTCTTTATCACCCGGATACCAATTCTGCACAGTTGAATATTTAATTTCCGCATCCTCTAATGCTATCAATTCTACAACCGCCGCATGTAATTGGTTTTCATCGCGCATAGGCGCGGTGCAGCCTTCTAAATAGCTAACATAAGATCCCTTATCGGCAATAATTAGGGTGCGTTCAAATTGCCCCGTATTGGCTTCATTGATACGGAAATAGGTTGATAATTCCATCGGGCAACGCACATGGGGCGGGATATAGACGAATGAGCCGTCAGAGAAAACAGCCGAATTAAGCGCGGCAAAATAATTATCGGATTTTGGCACAACAGAGCCTAAATATTTTTTCACCAATTCGGGGTGTTGCTGGACGGCTTCGGAAAAAGAGCAGAACAGCACACCCGATTCGGCAAGTGTCTCACGGAATGTCGTTGCCACCGACACACTATCAAAAACCGCATCGACTGCCATACGGGTTTTTACGCCGGCAAGCAATTCCTGCTCTTGCAAGGGTATGCCAAGCTTTTCATAGGTTTTAAGCAATTCGGGGTCGACATCATCAAGTGTTTCGGGTCTATCTGCCATGCTTTTCGGTGCCGCATAATAATATAAATCTTGATAATCAATCGGCGGATAATGAACATGCGCCCAATTCGGCTCTTGCATAGATTGCCACCGCTCAAACGCATCGAGCCGCCAATCAAGCAACCACTCAGGCTCATCTTTTTTGGCTGAAATAAAGCGGACAATATCACTGTTTAACCCTTTCGGGGCTTTTTCACTTTCAATATCGGTTGTAAAGCCATATTTATATTTTTCGCCGGCAAGATTTTGCACCTGTGCGACGGTCTCTTTTTTAATGGCTTGTTTTGCCTGCCCTGCTATCTCATTTGTCTGGTTTTCCATATCACTTAACCTTTGCTCTGTTGGCCTTTACTCTGCCGCCTTTATAAGCTGGCTGTCTTTATAGGTTTGGTTTTGGCGGACAACAAATGCCGTCAAACACGCAACTAAATTATCTATATCGGCAGGCTTGCTGTCCCAACCAAGACTTACCCGAATTGCCCCTTGCACTAAATCATCTGCGACACCCATAGCGGTAAGCACATGACTAGCTGTGACTTTGCCACTCGAGCAGGCCGCGCCTGCACTAACAGCTATCCCCTCTAAATCAAGAGCCATAACTAATGTTTCAGATGATAGGCCTGCAATAGCAAAACATGATGTATTTGGCAAACGCTCTATATCGCGGGCAAAAAAATGTAGTGGAGCAAGTTTTTGGCGATTCATTTCTTTTTCTAACTGCGCCTCCATTTTATCGCGCAACACAGCTAATGCGTCTATGGTTAGTAAATCTTGTGCCGCACATTCTATTGCTGCACCAAAACCGACAATGCCAAGCAGATTTTCTGTGCCGGCGCGGCGGCGCAATTCCTGCCCGCCCCCATAAATAAGCGGCTTTATCTCTATATGCGGTGCAATAAGTAAAGCCCCACTGCCCGCAGCCCCGCCAATTTTATGTGCTGAAAGGGCAAGCATATCAATATGCATAGTCTGCATATTAAGTGGCATTTTGCCAAGTGCCTGCACCCCATCACACAAAAACACACTGCCATGCGCCCGTACCATTTTGCCAATTTCAGCAATGGGTTGAATCGCGCCCGTTTCATTATTCGCCGCCATAATGGCAACCAGTGCAGGTGTAGGGTCTTGCAAAGCAGAGTCGAGGGCGGTGAGGTCAATCTGCCCCGAGGAATCAACCCCTAATTGCAAGACGGGTAGCTCACTTGTTGCGGCAGTTTGCAAAATAGCGGGGTGTTCAATCGCACTTACTAATATGCGCCCTATTTTGCCCGCGGGCGCAAGGTGCGTTTGCAAGGCTAAATTACAAGCCTCTGTGCCACTGCTTGTGAAGATAAGCCCATCGGCATCGCCCGCAACAAATTCGCAAATAGAGTGACGGGCTTTTTCAATCAAAGCCCGCGCGTGCCGCCCTTCGGCATGCACAGAAGAGGGATTCGCCCCGCCACTTTCTAATGCGTCTAACATGGCCGCGCGCACTTGTGGCCGTAAAGGCGCGGTGGCATTATAATCAAGGTAATGTCGCTCACTCATCTTATTACTCACAAAAATATCCTATCATTACATTATGGCTGTTCTACTGTTTGGGGTTGGGGGGTGTGTGCCTCATAAACAGACGCAATATGGGTAAAATCATTACTGACAACATCGGCAAGCGAAATGCGTTGCAAAAAAGTATGAATATGCACGCCTAATTCAGCCCATAAGGCATGCGTCATACAGCGCGCCTGCTTGGCTAGGCAACCGTCTGCTGTTTGACAACGGGTGACATTTATATTTTCATCAACACTATCAATAATATCGCTAACTAATAATTGGTCGGGCGGACGGCTGAGGCGATAGCCCCCCTTTGGCCCGCGCACACTCTCGACAAGTCCCGCACGGCGCAAATCACGGAAAATCTGCTCCAAATAGAGCAGAGAAATCTCTTGCCGTTTGGCAACAGAAGCCAATGTTACTGGCGGTGGCTGTGGCACTGGCGGCGGCTGTACAGCCTCTGCGACACTAGTGTCTGTATCAAGCAAATAATGCTGGGCTAAATCCGTCATGGCCATAACAGCATATCGGCCGCGTGTGGAAAGTTTCATAACTCTTTGTTCCTAATAATGTTTTACAGAAAAACTTGCAATTTACCCCCCAAACTGTGCTAAAAGAGCGGGGCATACATTATATTAACAATCCTGATTCACATAGTCAACTATATTAAAGCCCTGTTTTACCGCTATTTATCACGCATAGCAGGATAGATAGCAGCATATTGGGGAAGCTGAGCGGGCGGGATATGGCGAATCACGAACGCAACCATGGGGACGGGATAGGAGAATGAATTTTATGGCAGAAATTATTTTTAATGGCCCGGCGGGTCGTCTCGAAGGTCGCTACACACAGCAAGGCGGCAAAGGCACGCCGATTGCTATCATATTGCACCCATTGCCACAATTAGGCGGCAATATGAATCACCCAGTCGCCTACCAATTATATAAAATTTTTACAGAGCGGGACTTTACCACTTTGCGTTTTAACTTCCGCGGCGTTGGTCGTTCAGAAGGAAAATTTGATCATGGCGTTGGCGAATTATTAGATGCGGCGGCGGCCCTTGACTGGTTGCAAAATTTTAATGCCGATGCGCGCCAATGTTGGATTGCAGGCTATTCTTT
>JAPPQG010000184.1 GCA_028816945.1 Alphaproteobacteria bacterium | reverse complement strand
CAGATGATGTTGTGATTTGTCTTGGTGCAGGCAGTATTAGCCAATGGGCGCAAGATTTACCGCGCAAATTAAAAGCCGCCTGTCAAAAAAATGTAGTTCAAAATGACAACGCCACCACAGGCCCGCGCAACCAGAAAAATCCCCGCCCCGCGCCGAAGCAGAAAAGAGGTGCCGTATGAGTGCCGCCGCAAAAATCCCCGCTCAATCACCTATGAAGGCAGCTATAAAGGCATCTACGAAGGCAGCTATAAAGGCAGCTACAAAACCGCCTACAAAGGCAGTTACAAAATCGCCCGCAAAGCCGCCCGCAAAGGCAGTTACAAAATCGCCTATTAAGGCGAATAGCAGGCAGGCGGAATTGCTGAATGCACTACCGCCTGTGCGTGGCAAATTAAAGGCAAATAAGTCTTTGGCCGATATGACATGGTTTCGCACAGGAGGCGCGGCTGACATTCTCTTTGTGCCAGCGGACAGAGATGATTTGCAATATTTCCTCAATCATACCCCGTCCGATATTCCCATTACCATGCTTGGCGCAGGTTCGAATACGCTTGTGCGCGATAATGGCGTGGCGGGGATCACCATTAAATTAGGCAAAGCCTTTGCCGATATGCGCCGCATAGATAATGACATTATTCATGTAGGTGCGGCGGCATTAGATATGACTGTTGCGCGTTGGGCGGCCAAAACAGGCCTATCAGGGCTTGAATTTTACAGTGGCATTCCCGGCGCAATAGGTGGGGCTTTGCGGATGAATGCCGGCGCCTATGGGCGTGAAACGGCTGATTGTTTTATTAGGGCTTGGGCGTTTGATAAATATGGCAAGCAATATGAATTGACGAAGCAGGATATGGGCTTTACCTATCGCACTTGTGCGGCGGATGATGAATTGATTTTTATTTCTGCTGAATATCAAACTGTGCCTGCTGATAAGGCAAAAATTATCGCCCATATGAATGAAATTGCCGCCGCACGGGAAGCAACACAACCCATTCGCAGTCGCACAGGCGGTAGCACATTTCGCAACCCACAAAGTGGGTCGCGCGGCGGGTCACAAAGTGGGTCGCGCGGCGGGTCGCAAAGTGAAGCGCAAAAAACAGAAAAACCTATCAAAAAAGCATGGGCTTTGATTGATGAAGCAGGCTGTCGCGGCTTGCGTAAGGGTGATGCGCAAATGAGCGAACAACATTGCAATTTTATTATCAATCATGGCACAGCCAGCGCGTCTGATATTGAGACATTAGGCGAAGATGTGCGCGCACGGGTTAAATCTAATTCGGGCGTTTTTTTAGAATGGGAAATTAAACGCATTGGAGAGGCGAGCCAATGAGTGGAAAAAAACATATTGCAGTATTGATGGGCGGCCAACCGCCTGAGCGCGCGATTAGCCTTATTTCTGGGGCCGAATGCGCGACAAGTTTGCGGGACAGTGGCTATCAAGTCAGCGAAATTGATGTTGATAGCCATTTAGCCGCCACTTTAACGCAATTAAAACCCGATATTGCCTTTAATGCGCTGCATGGCTTTGGTGGCGAGGATGGCAAAGTGCAGGGGCTTTTGGAAGTTATGGAAATTCCCTACACACATTCAGGCGTGTTGGCGTCTGCTTTGGCTATGAATAAAATACAGGCAAAGAAAATTTTTGCCGCCGCCGGTCTGCCTATTGCCGAACATTGCCTTGTCTCATTAGATGAGTTGCAAACCCACCCGCAAAACCACCCAATGCCGCCGCCTTATGTCTTAAAGCCTGTCAATCAAGGGTCAAGTTTTGGCGTGCTTATCATTGAAAAAGACGCCACCCTGCCTCTTAAAGAGGCACTCAAAACCAGCCCACAAAGCAATTTATTTATGGCCGAAGCCTATATTGCAGGGCGCGAATTAACCTGTGCCGTTTTAGGCGAACGCCCTTTTGAAGTGTTAGAAATCAAGCCAAAGCAAGGCTTTTATGATTATGCGGCTAAATATGATGAAGGTGGCTCACAACATATTCTGCCCGCTGATTTAGCCGACTCTGTGCGCGCACAGATACAAGATATAAGCCTAAAAGCGCATGCCGCGCTTGGCTGTCGTGGGGTGACACGCGCTGATTTTCGCTATGATGCGGATGGGCAAGGTGTGGTGATTTTAGAACTCAACACCCAGCCCGGCATGACGCCTAATTCATTAGTGCCGAAAATGGCTAAACATGCGGGCATGTCTTATGGCGAACTTGTTGAATGGATTGTGGAGGATGCGTCATGTCTGCGCTAAAACGAATCTATATGACACCTATCCATTTTTGCGCCCGCTTGTTTGCTCTCTTGCGCTCAAGCCTGTTTGGCTTTGCTCTATTTGTGCTACTCATTATCATGGTTGTTATTGTTGGCTTGGCGATAAATGGCACATTCCACAATCTATATCAAACAGCCATTCTGCGCGTGCATCATTTATTAGCCAATACGGGTTTTGGTTTGCAAGATGTCACTGTGGAAGGTCGCTATCATACAGATAGGGAAACATTGCGCGCGCTTGTCAATGTCTCACCCGGCCAATCCGTTTTCACGGTTGATTTAGCTGCTTTGCAACAAAAGCTAGAAACCCTCACTTGGGTTGAAAAAGCCGCTGTAAGCCGCGTTTTGCCGAATCTTTTGCATATTGAATTAACTGAACGCCAACCCTTTGGCCTATGGGAACAAGAAAATAATAAAGGGCAAAATAATAAAGGCACCGTGACTCAGCTCATTGACCGCCACGGCACGCCCATCACAAATAAGGAACTGCACCTTTACGCGCATTTGCCAATTTTTACAGGGGCTGAAAGCCACATCCATGCCGCCCGCTTAATGGAAAATCTAGCCGCCTATCCAATTTTGCAAAACCGCATGATAAAAGCACAGCGGGTTAGCAATCGCCGTTGGACTTTATATTTAGACCATGGCGGGGTGATATATTTGCCCGCTGAAAATATCCCCCAAGCCCTTGATTTACTTATGGATATGGAAAGTAAAAAGGGCATTTTATCGACCCGCGGGCAAATTATTGATTTGCGTGTGCCGAACCGTGTCTTTTTACGCGATACGCCAATATCGCATGACAAGACAGATAAAACAAAAGGGGAGAAGGCATGACTCACCCCCTCAACCATAGGCAATTAACGAGTTTTGCGCCAAGCGGGCGCGCGCCCTATATGGGCAGTCATAAAAATACAATGTTTGCGGCGCTAGATATAGGCACAAGCAAGGTTTCTTGTTTTATCGCCCAGCCAATGTCATCACCAACACGGCCAATGCCTGCATCGCCAAATAGGCAAAAAAAATCGCAAACGAATTCGCAAACTGATTTTCCTCGTGACTTATTTGCCAATTTGCCTGATGAGTCACACATAGATAGGCAGCTGAATGGACAGTCAAATACACAGTTAAATGCACAGTCAAACATACAGTCAAGCACACAGCCAAACACACAGCCAAACACACAGTCAAATATACAGGCCAATGCAAAAACACCTCTAATGCAAATTAAAGGTGTCGGGCATCATGCATCGCATGGCTTAAAAGCGGGCATGGTTGTCGATATGGCGGCCGCTGAAAAAAGCATTCGTGCCACTGTGGAAGCGGCTGAACGCATGGCCGATATGGTGATTGAAAATGTCATAGCAGGCATTTCCTCTACCCATTTAGAAAGCCATACATATACGATTAGCCTCCCCTTAAAAGGCCAAGCCGTAGGCGATGAGCAGTTAAAACAAGCCCTCTGTCAAGCGCGCGATAAATGTCTTTCTGATAGAGTTGAATTACTCCATGCGATTCCCATTCGCTATCAAATTGATGATAGTGTCAATTTGACCGACCCACGCGGCATGTATGGCGATAAACTGCATATTACCGCGCATGCAATTACAATCCCTGCAAGCCCTGTGCGTAATTTGCTTGCCTGTATCGAACAATGTCATTTGAAAGTTGAGAAACTTGTTGCCGCCCCCTATGCGAGTGCTTTTGCTTGTATGGTGGAAGATGAAATGGAACTCGGCGCGCTTGTTATTGATATGGGCGGGGGGACAACTTCATTTACTATTTTTTATGAAGGCGCGCCCATTTATACAGCCACCCTGCCTATTGGCGGCCAACATGTCACTTTGGATATTGCCCGCGGCCTTAACATTCCTTTGGCACAGGCAGAGCGCATTAAACGTTTGCACGGCAGTGCCTTATCTTCTGGCAATGACCACCAAGACCAATTTGATGTTTTGCCGATTGGTGAGACAGGCGAAGCAGGCATGCAAACCATTCAACGCGCCATGTTAACAACCATTATTCGCCCAAGAGTTGAAGAAATATTTGAAATGGTGCGTGAAAAACTTGAAACCTCAAACCTACATAATTTTGCTGGCCGTCAAATTGTGCTAACAGGCGGCGGGGCTTTGCTGAGCGGGGCGCGTGAATTGGCACAACATATTTTAGAAAAACAAACACGCATCGGCCATCCTTTAACACTTGCTGGCCTGCCTGACGCTACTGCAGGGCCTGCCTTTTCCACCACAGCGGGCCTGCTTTCCTATGCGCAACGCATGCAAAACAATGAATTATCACCGCGCCCGTCGCCATTTTTTGCAATGGGGCGCATTAGCCAATGGTTAAAGAGGAATTTTTAGAATTGGGATAGTGACATTATGACACAACAAATACATATCATAACACAACTTCCCTTAACGGATATGCGTTTAGCATATCTAAATCGGGCATTTTGCCTATTTGTAATTGCTGTAAGTCGTCGAATATGCCATTTAATGCGAATCAGTCAGGCCGTTCCATGCGAATCAGTCATGCGAATCAGTTATGCGAATCACGCGAAATGGCAGATTTACAGCGTCCAATCTATGCTTGCCGCCAATGGCTTGCATAGAATGAAAGGAGAAAAACAATGTCTATTGAATTAACTGTACCCCCGAAAAGGGAACTTAAACCGCGTATTACTGTTATGGGTGTCGGCGGCGCTGGCGGCAATGCAGTAAATAATATGATAAAGGCAGGCCTTGAAGGCGTTGAATTTGTCGTTGCCAATACAGATGCGCAAGCCTTAGCAGGTAGCGAAGCTGAACGCCATATTCAAATGGGCGTCCAACTTACCGAAGGTCTAGGCGCCGGCTCTGACCCCAATATAGGCCGTGAGGCTGCCGAAGAGGCGATGGCTGAAATTGCCGACCAGATTCAAGGCTCTCATATGGTCTTTATAACGGCTGGCATGGGTGGCGGCACAGGCACAGGGGCAGCCCCTGTTATTGCCCGTGCTTGCCGAGAGCAGGGCATTTTAACGATTGGGGTTGTAACCAAACCCTTTGACTTTGAAGGCCCCCGCCGCATGCAATCCGCTGATATTGGCATTACTGAACTAACAAAGGAAGTGGATACGCTTATTATTATCCCCAACCAAAACCTGTTCCGTGTTGCCAATGAAAAAACGGGATTTGTCGAAGCCTTTGCGATTGCCGATGAAGTATTGCATTCGGGCGTGGCAAGTGTGACTGACTTAATGACGAAGCCGGGGCTTATCAATCTCGATTTTGCCGATGTTAAAATGGTGATGAATGAGATGGGTAAAGCCATGATGGGGACAGGTGAGCAAGAAGGTGAAAATCGGGCGATTGGTGCCGCTGAAGCCGCGATTGCCAACCCCTTATTAGAAGATGATTCTATGCAGGGCGCAACGGGCTTGCTTATCAGCATTACAGGTGGAAAAGATATGACCCTTTATGAAGTGGATGAAGCGGCTAACCGTATCAAACAGGAAGTAGCTGCCAATGCCAATATTATTATCGGGGCAATCTATGATGAAAGCCTTGAAGGCTCGATACGGGTTTCTGTTGTCGCAACGGGTATTGAGTCGGACGGATTGGGCGAAAATGCCAAACCACGCGGCCCGCGTCTGGTTAAATTGCCAAAGCGCGATAGCATGCCCAACATACCGCCTGAAACAACGGCCCCGCCTATCACACAGGCTGAATCACAATTTGCAACAGAAGCCACAGACGCAACAGACGCCACAGAAGCCGAAGAAGCAGAAAATAGTACCGCTATGCCTGCTATGCCGACTATGGCAGATAATTTAGCGGATAATGCGACTCGTGCCGAAACAGCCAAAATGGATGATGAAAAACGGGCTGATAAAGGCGGGCGTGAGAGTGAGACGGAAAATAACATTCCCTCTTTTCTCACCGATGTGCCAGAGCGGCCAGAACAAAGGCCATTGCCTAAACGCCATCGCTCTTTTCTTGACCGTGTTTTGCGCGGGCGTGATGAAAATAGCGATATAGAACCGCCCGCTGAACAGCCATTTGTTGAACCGCCGATTGTTGAACAACCAGCTGAACAGGCTGTGCCGCAACCCGCCGCCCACAAAGTGGCACCGCCACAAGTGGCGCGGCCACAAGTGGAAACACCGCAGGCAGAGACTCAACAAGTTGAGACTTCGCAAATGGAAGCACCACAGGGGGAAGTGGCGTCGCCACAAGTGGCACCGCCACAAGTGGAAACACCAAAAGAGGAACCTCCACAAGTGGCGTTACCACAAATGGAACCCCCGCAGGCAGAGACGCCGCAAGTCGAGACTTCGCAAGCGGCACCGCCACAAGTCGAGACTTCGCAAGTCGAGACGCCGCAAGCAGAGACTTCACAGGCAGAGACTTCACAAGTCGAGACGCCACAAGAGGCAACGCCACAAGTCGAGACTTCACAAGTGGCACAAGCGGAAGCAGAACAAACTATCCAGCCGTCACAGGGTGAGGAACAGCCAACCGCGCCTATTATGCAGGCGGATATGTCATCTAATATGGCCAGCGGCGGCTATGATGATGCGCAGTTGGATATTCCCGCCTTTTTGCGTCGTCAAAGTGATTAAGGGCGGTTAAAGCGCACAAAAAGCTTAGCTAAAAGGCAGTAAAATAGCGGGGTACAGGCACAGCCTGTATCCTGCCGCCTGACCTGTAACAAATAATGTAACAATATGCAACAAAGTGTTATTTGTCTATTAAATCCCAATTTTGTAAAACACCATTGAGGCCACTTTATTGATTCGCCACCAGCCAAACAGGGTTGGGTTTGATACAGGGTTGGGTTTGATAAATGGGTCAAATAGAAGTGAGTCAAATGGAAGTGACTCAAATAGAAGTGAGTCAAATAAAGTTGGCTAACATAATGAGACTATAATAATTGAGACTATAATAATTGAATGAGATACGGGAGTCAAAATGGAATTTGTAGGCTATAAAACAGCATTAGCGGAGCAAGAAGCGGCACAACCCGCCGCGGCCATAAGCCAAATGCGTACAAACTATACGCCCACAAGCCTAGCTGCCTATATCGGTCAGGCGTGTGGCATTTGGCAAACAACCATAGCCAAGCCTATAAGTTGCAAAGGAACAGGCCTGCATAGTGGTGCTGAAACACGTTTCAAAATACGACCCGCAGGCGCCGATACAGGCATTGTTTTCATCCGCACCGATATTAAAAACCGCGCTGAATCGATTATCCCCGCCCTCTTTACCCATGTTTGCCAAGTGACTTTACACACAGTCATCGGCAATCATTTCGGCCATTCGGTCAGCACAGTCGAACATCTTATGGCCGCTTTGTCAGGCATGGGCATTGATAATGCCTTTATTGAAATTGACGGGCCAGAAGTGCCTGTTATGGATGGTAGCGCACAAGATTTCGTTGATTTACTAATTGAGGCAGGCAAAACCGAACTTGCCCGCGCCCGCCGCATGATTTGCATTAAGCGCCCTGTGCGTGTTGAGGCAGGCGACCATTCTTGCGCTCTCTTGCCTGATACATCGTGCATCTTTGAGGCTGAAATTGACTTTGATAATCCCATTATCGGCAAGCAATCGGCATGCATTGATTTGATAAATGACGGGTTTAGCCGTAAATTAGCACAAGCCCGCACATTTGGCATGCTAGAAGATGTCCAATCCATGCATAGCGCAGGTCTTGCGCTTGGCGGCTCACTAGAAAATGCGATTGTGTTAGACGGCAACAAAATCCTAAATGAAGAAGGCTTGCGTTCCCCCGATGAATTTGTTCTGCATAAATTATTAGATGCGGTTGGCGACCTTTATCTTGCTGGTTTGCGTATTATTGGCCGTTATCAAGGCGTTAAATCAGGCCATGCGCAACATAATAAACTCCTCCATGCCTTATTTTCCCGCCAAGATGCTTTTGAAATTGTCTCTTTGGAACAAGAATTAGGCCTTGTGGTTGCCGCTGAATAGGCACTGCTAATCAATAATATCAAGCCATTAAATAGGGCTAGGCAAAGCCACCCTTTATATGTAAAATAACAGTTTAGGCTATGTCATCTATTAGCCTATCAACCCTATGATATAGTTTTACCATATTCACACTATTACCATATTCACACTATCATGACTCGCTGTTTTAGACTTTCTAGCCTGCTTGCTGTTTTATCTTTGCTACTCTTTGTGGCTTGCTCAAAAGATGGGGAGGAAATTGTCTATATTGAGCGCAGTGTTGAGGAAATTTACAATGCCGCGCATGACGCGCTTGAAAAAGGCGATTTCCGTATTGCTGCATTGGAGTTTGACGAAGTCGAACGCCAACACCCTTATTCAAAATGGGCGCGCCGCGCGATGGTTATGTCGGCTTATGCTTATTATCGGCAGAATAAATATAATGATGCTATTTTAAC
>JAPPQG010000111.1 GCA_028816945.1 Alphaproteobacteria bacterium | reverse complement strand
GGCGCGCAAAGATTATTGAGCGATATTGGTTATCAGCCGGGCCGCATAGATGGTTTTATGGGGCGGCGTAGCCGAAACGCATTAGCGGATTTTCAAAAAAAACACAATATGCGTATAAATTATAAAATTACCCAACCGCTTTTGCAAAAACTCCTCATTGAGGCAGAAAAAACAAGCACTGAGCGCGGCTTGCAATTATGCAATAAAACGCCCGATTTAATTTGGGCGGCATTGGGTGAAATTAGTGCGGATGATTTTATCACACAGGGTTGGTTGCGTATAGATATTGGCAAATGTGTTCGGGCTATCAATGTTGTTTTGCGCGACCGCTATTATTTTGTTTATGCCGAAGCCGTTGATAAAAATGGCACGCTTATTGTGCGTGATGGGCAGAGAAAAATTTGGAGCGGTGATGTGAGCCTATGCACAAAGCCGCCGCGTTTTACCATTAAAGAGCATGATGATTGTAGCACCCGCGGTTTAGATGAAACGCATTTTATAAAAATTGACACAGGCAAGCAGACAAAATGGATTCATAATTTTGAATAGGCCTGATTTTGCAAAAATAACAGCATGGGTTTTTGATTTAGATAATACGCTTTATCCGCCCGACTATAATATAGCTGCCCTTATAGATGTGCGCATTACGCAATTTATTGTTTGTCACTTAAAATTAAGCCGCAAAGAGGCTTTTGAGTTGCAAAAAACCTATTGGCGCAAATATGGTCTCACCCTTATTGGCCTTATGAAAAAACACAGGATAAATGCAAACGACTATTTAGAATTTACCCATGATATTGATATCGACCATATCAAACCCAATCCCGCCTTACAGAACGCATTGGCGCGGCTTGCGGGGGCAAAATATATTTTCACCGATAGCACGCGCCAATATGCTGAAAAAATCATCCACCAGCTAGGCATTGCCGAACATTTTGATGGTATTTTTGATATTTGCGATGCTGATTATACGCCCAAGCCCGCCAAGCAAATCTATGAAAAAATGCTGACTCGCTTCGGCCTTATGCCACAACAAGTGGCTTTTTTTGAGGATATTGCCCGCAATCTTGCCCCCGCCCATGCACTTGGCATGAGGACTATTTGGTTGCGTTGGCCGCGTGATAATAACGCCGACAAAGCCCGCCCTTATTATGATATGCAAGCGCATGCTGACTCTGCCAACGCGCCACAAACACATATTGATTATATTATTGAGGATTTAGTGGCTTTTTTAGATAATTTAACGGATAATAAGTGAGTAATAATGAAAATAGGAAAAATATGAAAATAATGGAAATAGGATAGATAATGACAACGCCAAGCGCATATGAAACAATTATCAATGAGGCTTTTGCCAATTTGACTGAAATTAAGCCCGATTCTGCCGACCCGCAACTGTGCGCCACTGTGGAAGAGGTTTTGCAGTTGCTAGATTCAGGCGCGCTACGGGTTGCTGAAAGGCGCGGCGATAATTGGCATGTCAATCAATGGCTTAAAAAAACTGTGCTTTTATCTTTTCGCTTGCAAGATATGACAAGCATTACGGGCGGGCCGGGGGCGGCTTGCTGGTGGGATAAGGTGCCGTCTAAATTTGCCAATTGGGATGCCGCCCAATTTGCCAAAGCAGGCTTTCGCGCGGTGCCGAATTGCATTGTCAGGCGGGGGGCTTATATTGCGCCTAATGTTGTGCTTATGCCTTGTTTTGTCAATCTAGGGGCTTATGTAGATGAGGGCGCGATGATTGATACATGGGCAACGGTTGGCTCTTGCGCGCAGATTGGTAAAAATGTGCATCTATCAGGCGGCGCGGGCATTGGCGGTGTGTTAGAGCCTTTACAGGCGCAACCGACCATTATTGAAGATAATTGCTTTATTGGCGCGCGCAGTGAAGTTGCCGAAGGGGTGATTGTGCGTGAGGGGGCGGTTTTGTCTATGGGCGTGTTTTTATCTGCTTCGACAAAAATTATTGACCGTGCGAGTGGTAAAATAAGTCAAGGCGAAGTACCACCCTATGCGGTGGTGGTGCCGGGCGTCTTGCCGTCTAGCGATGATAAGCAGAGCGGAGTTGCCTTAAATTGTGCGGTGATTGTCAAAACCGTCGATGCCAAAACCCGCGCCAAAACCTCAGTCAATGAAATCTTGCGGGAAAATTAGGGGTGGGATATGGCTTTTAACCCGAATAAATGTGACCCGATTGAATTTGCCGCGCGGCTCATTGCTTGCCCGTCTATTACACCTATTGAGGCGGGCGCGCTTGATTTATTGCAAAAGACGCTTGAACCGCTTGGCTTTGTCTGTACGCGTTTGCCTTTTGAAGATGATAGGTCCGCGCCTGTCGATAATCTTTATGCGCGGCTTGGCACAGAGCCGCCGCATTTTTGCTTTGCCGGCCATATCGATGTTGTGCCAGTTGGCGATATTGAAAATTGGCAATATGAACCATTTTCAGCAACCATTGCAAATGGCATTCTCTATGGCCGCGGCGCGGTGGATATGAAAGGCGCGATTGCTGCTTTTATTGCTGCTGTGAGTGATTATCTAGGTGAAAAGGGCAAGCCTGCGGGTTCAATAAGCTTGCTGATTACGGGCGATGAAGAAGGCGAAGCCGTCAATGGCACGGCAAAAATGCTAAAATGGTTAGAGGCAGAAGGTCAAACCATTGATGATTGCTTGGTTGGTGAGCCGACCAATCCGCAAACATTGGGGGATATGATAAAAATCGGCAGGCGGGGCAGTGTTAATGGTGTTGTAACCGTGCATGGCACACAAGGCCATGTCGCTTATCCACAATTAGCCGATAATCCCATTCCCCATTTATTGCGCCTTATGCATGCACTTGCTACAAGCCCAATAGATGAAGGCACAGAGCATTTTCAGCCAAGCCATTTGGAAGTGACAAGTTTTGATGTTGGCAATGCAACAAGCAATGTCATTCCCGAACTAGCCCAAGCGCGCTTTAATATAAGGTATAATGATAAATGGACGCGCGACACAATAAAAGATTGGATTGAGGCGACGCTTGCAAAAGCACGCGGGCAAGCCAATATGACATTGGACTTAACCAATACGGGCGATGCTGTATTGACA
>JAPPQG010000192.1:1775-3087 GCA_028816945.1 Alphaproteobacteria bacterium | reverse complement strand
CTATCACCCCGCTTTATTGAGGGCTTGTTTGAGGTCGGCTAGTATGTCGTCTATATGTTCTAGGCCGATAGAGAGGCGGATATAGCCGGGGGTGACGCCTGAGGCGGCTTGTTCTTCCTGTGATAATTGGCTGTGCGTGGTGCTTGCGGGGTGAATGGCAAGTGAGCGGGCATCGCCTATATTCGCCACATGGTAAAGCAGTTCTAGCGAGTCGATAAACTTTTTCCCCGCCTCTACGCCGCCCGCCAATTCAAAGCCAATCAACGCCCCATACCCGCCTTGCAAGACGGCATCGGCGCGTTCGCGCAATGCGCCTGTCATTAGGCTAGGATAAATGGTTTTCGTCACCTGCTTTTGTGCGTCTAGCCATTTGGCGACTTTGGCCGCATTTTCACAATGGGTGCGCATACGCAAGGGCAGGGTTTCTAGCCCTTGCAAAAACATAAAAGCATTAAAGGGACTCATCGCCCCGCCCATATCCCGCAATAAAGTTGTGCGGGCTTTGACAATATAGGCGACTGGGCCAAGCGGTTTGGTGACCTGCGACCAAACGGCACCGTGATAAGAGGGGTCGGGATTGTTGAGGGCGGGCTGGCGTTCGCCTGCTGCTTCCCAATCAAAATTGCCCCCATCGATAAGCAAGCCGCCAATGGATGTGCCGTGTCCGCCAATATATTTTGTTGTGCTATACACAATCACAGCCGCGCCATGTTCTAGCGGGCGGCATAATATGGGGGCGGCTGTATTATCCATAATTAGCGGAATGCCTTTGGCGCGGCCAATCGCCGCCACTTCGGCAATGGGAAAGACATTGAGTTTCGGGTTAGGCAGGGTTTCGGCATAAAAGGCGCGGGTGCGCTCATCTATGGCATTGGCAAAGGCTTGCGGGTCGGACGGGTCGACAAAGCGCACCTCTAACCCCATATCGGGCAAAGTGTTGGAAAATAAATTCCAAGTGCCACCATATAAATCAGTAGAGGAAATGACATTATCACCCGCACGGGCAATGTTTTGCAAAGCCACAGCAGAGGCTGTTTGACCAGAGGAAAGGGCTAAGGCGGCCGCCCCGCCTTCCAAAGCCGTCATGCGTTGCTCTAATATATCATTGGTCGGATTCTGTAAGCGCGTGTAAATATTGCCAAGTTCAGACAGGGCAAATAAATTCGCCGCATGCTCGGTATTTTTGAATTGGTAACTAGTCGTTTGGTGGATTGGCACGGCAACGGAACCCGTCTCTGGGTCGGCACGCCACCCTGCATGCAGGGCTAGGGTCTCGGGGTGTAATTTGTTTGGCATTGTTTATTCCCTGTTT
>JAPPQG010000192.1:0-1701 GCA_028816945.1 Alphaproteobacteria bacterium | reverse complement strand
TTTCAGCCATTATCTATAATGCGCATAGAGCCGAAATTCAACATAAATTTAAGGTCATTATGGCATTTCTACCCTTCCATAAGCCAATGCGCTAATATAAGCTAGTTTAATATAAGCATGTTTTTATAATGTAAGCAGGCTTTCATAATATAAACAGGGCGTTATAATATAAGCAGGGCAGGGCATCTTATTGCATAGAGATGTAAGTTAAAAATAGGCAGGGTTAGGAGAGCATAAGGTGGAAACCGCGCAAGATAATCAGGAAGAAAAAGAGCCTGTGCTAGACGAAGAAGCACAGGCAAGCGCACGCGTGCGTGAAACAGTGGCAGCCATTGATACTGCCGATAAAGCCGCCCTGCAAGCTTTGCTGAAAGATGCCCATGAGGCCGATATTGCTGACCTTATTTCTCTGCTTAGCACCGACCATCGCAGCCAATTTATTGCCCTTATCGGTAGCGAGCTTAATCCAGCTGTGCTTGCCGAATTGGATGAAGGCGTGCGTGCCGATGTGGCGGGGCAGTTGGATACAGACAAGCTTGTCACAGCCGTGCAGGAACTTGAAACCGATGATGCGGTATTTGTCATTGGTGATTTAGACAAAAAAGGCCAGCAGGAAATTCTTGCCCGCATGCCATTTACTGAACGGCAAGTCTTGCAACGCGCGCTTGACTATCCCGAAGATAGTGCGGCGCGTTTAATGCGCCCTGATTTTGTAGCTGTGCAACCTTCTTGGACGGTCGGGCAGACGATTGACTATTTGCGCGATACAGAAAACCTGCCCGATGATTTTTTAGAAATTTTAATTGTTGATACAGACAATAAGCCGACCGGCGTTGTGCGCTTAAACAAAACCTTACGCACCGCCCGCCCTGTGCTTATGCAAGACATTATGGATGAACGGCTAACCCTTATTCCTGCCGATATGGATAGGGAGGATATGGCGCGGCAATTTGAACGTTATAATCTTGTCAGCGCGCCTGTGGTGGATGATGAAACCCGCCTACTGGGTGTGATTACGGCCGATGATGTTTTTGAAGTGATTGTGGAGGAGGCAGAAGAAGATATTTTGCGGTTGGGTGGCGTTGGACACGAAGCGGTCACAGATAGTGTTTTGCAAGCCGCAAGCGGGCGTTTTTCTTGGCTCTTTGTCAATTTACTAACAGCTATTTTGGCCTCTATTGTAATTGGCTTTTTTGATGCCTCTATTGAACAAATGGTGGCATTGGCTATTTTAATGCCGATTGTTGCCTCTATGGGTGGCAATGCGGCAACGCAAACTTTAACTATTACCGTGCGCGCTTTGGCGACCCTTGAATTGCAAACAGCAAATGCGGTTCGAATTATCATGCGTGAGGCAAGTATTGGGCTTGTCAATGGCATTCTTTTTGCCATATTGGTTGGCTTTATTGGTGCTTTTTGGTTTGATAATGTTTTATTGGGGATCGTGTTTGCATCGGCTATGATTGTTAATATGTTTGTTGCTGGTGTGTCTGGTATTTTAGTGCCGCTTGGCTTGCGTAAAATTGGCGTTGATCCCGCCATTGCCTCTGGCGTTTTTGTGACAACAATTACCGATGTTATTGGCTTTCTAGCATTTCTAGGCTTTGCAACCTTATTTTTGCTGTGACCGTTCATCTCATATGCTTATGGAGTGTCAAACCCATGTTTCTATTGTTCATGTTACGCAGACAAATTATTTTT
>JAPPQG010000028.1 GCA_028816945.1 Alphaproteobacteria bacterium | reverse complement strand
CATGCGATTGGCGCGCGCACTTAAACGATTTAAGTTGCTTTGTAATGTTTGGCGAATTACCTCCATATCATCTGCTGTGCTTTCCTTGCTAACATAAATCGGTGCGCCCCAAATATAGACAATGCGCCCAAAGGGCAGGGGGAGGAGGAATTTGTCCCATGTTTTTGTTAAAGTCACACAATGTGTCGAGCGCATAGCAATCGGTAGAATGGGTGCGCCGCTTTGGCGGGCAAGTGTGATAAGGCTTATATCGCAATCTTTTGCTGGGCCGGGTGGCATATCGGCTGTAAGCCATATTGATGTGCCTGTACGCAAGGCTTTTAACATAGAGCGAAAAGCGGTGACCCCGCCTTTATTTTTATATGATTTGCGTGAGGCTTTGCCTGTGCCGGCACCGCGTATGGATTGAACGCCAAAAATTTTGAAAAATAAGGCGGTGGCTTCCCCATCACTATGGCGAGAGGCTAATGTGGTATAGGGCGTTTTGCTACGCCAACAATAAGGCGCAAGCAAAGTGCGCCCGTGCCAAGTGACAGCAATGAGCGATTTTTTGTCATCCCAAAAGGGCTGAATATGTGCTTCATCTTCATGATATATGCGGCAGGTCAAATGGACAAACCATATCCACGCGGCAACAAAATAGGCAAGGCTAGAAATTGTGGCGGGGTGGCGCAAAATTTGTTTAACATATTGCTTAATAGTTTGTTTGTTGAATTGTCGATAAGCAAGCATGGCGACTAGCCCTCATTTATTTGTTTTGGTGTTTGCTTTGACGCATTAGCAAATTGTGCCTGATAAAGGCTTTCATAAACGCCCCCTTGTGCGAGTAATTCATCATGTGTGCCGGTTTGCACAATGCGCCCATTTTCCAAAACATAAATACAATCGGCATGCATAATGGTCGATAGGCGGTGGGCGATGACAAGACTGGTGCGGTTTTTCATCAACCGTTGCAAAGCCTGTTGCACTTGGCGTTCAGCCTTTGTGTCGAGTGCCGAAGTGGCTTCATCTAATAATAAAATGGGGGCGTTTTTTAACATCGCACGGGCAATCGCAATGCGTTGGCGTTGGCCGCCTGAAAGATGCATGCCACTTTCCCCGCAACGGGTTTGATAAGCATCAGGCATTTGCATAATAAATTCATGTGCCGCCGCGGCACGCGCCGCATTTTCAATATCTTCCTTTGTGGCTTGTGGCGCGCCAAAAGCAATATTGGCGGCGATTGTGTCATCAAATAAAAATGTCTCTTGTGTGACCAAAGCGGTTGCCTGTCTTAAACTTTCAATGGTTACAGTGCGGACATCTTGTCCCTCAATTTTAACCGCGCCGGCGGATACATCAAAAAAGCGCAAGACAAGATTTAACAAAGTTGATTTGCCCGCCCCTGAAGCACCAACAAGGGCGACTGTCTCACCCGATTTAACATTTATTGTAACATTATGCAGGGCTTCAATATCCCTATTTTGATAAGTGAAAGAGACATTTTCAAAAGCGACTGTGCCTTGTTTGACGGCTAATGGGCGCGCATTTGGCTTTTCTTTAATGGCTGATTGGGCGTCGGTAATGGCAAATATACGCAACGCGGCGGCAACGCCTTCTTGCAAAGTGGTTTGCAAATTCGCCAAAGACCGCAAAGGCTGGTAAGCCATAAGCAAGGCGGACACAAAGCCCAAAAATTCGCCCGTCGTTAAATTGCCCTGACGGCTCTGCCACCCGCCCCAAAAAATAATACCGCCTAATGCCACCCCCGCCAATGCTTCAATGGCAGGGCTTGCCGCCGCCCGCGCCCGCATTGCCCGCATGGTAAAAGCTAAAACGCGTTTTATGGTTGCTTGTGCATGGGCAATTTGCGCGGCTTCTTGATTATAGGCTTTGACAATCCGCAACCCGCTTAATGTCTCCGATATAAGGGCTGATAGGCTACTTGTCTCTGTTAGCCCTTGATGAGAGGCTTTGCGTGTGGTTCTGCCAAGCTTGCGTAAAAAGACCAAACCTGCTGGCACAATAATGACAACATAAATGGCCGCCATATACCAATTTAGGCTAAACATATAAATCATCAATGCAATCACGGTAAGCAAATAACGCGCAAGGCTGATAATGGTTGTGTTAAATGTATCGCGCAAACGAATCGCATCATTTAAGAAAACGGCAATATGTTTGCCCGAATGAGTCTCTGACATATAGGCTAAATCGGCATGGACAAGGTGGCTGAAAATTTGCGTTTGTATGGTTGCTGTTGTGTGCTGGCCGACATAATTCAAAACAACACTTGAAATAAAAGTTGCTATGCCGCGAATGCATGAAATAGCAATAACACCTAATGGAATCAGCCAAAGCATGGTTTGATTTTGTGCGGTAAAGACATGATCAACCGCTTGTTCGATAAACCAAGGCAATATGCCCGCCGCCGCCGCAACAATAATATTGGCAAAAATACCCAAAGCAACAAGCAATAAATAGGGGCGTAAATAATCGCGCGCAATGCGTTTAATGAGCCATAAGGTCGGTCTTTTAGGGTCTGTCTGTGTCACGTCGGTCGGCTCTCGAAATTATTTGCTAGCATGCATAGCACAGTTTATTAAATCAGGGTTTTATTAAATCATAGCTTGCAATTTATGAAAATGAAAAACGCTGTTTAATTCGTTTTGCTAATTCATCGGCAAGGGTGGGTGTGGCAGCAACAAAGCGACTATGGAGCGTGTCTTGCCGATTATAAATGAGGTGGCGTCTATCAGCATCCTGCATGCGCCCGCCTGCTTCATGGATAAGCAAATCGCCCGCGGCAATATCCCAATCATGCTTGCTGTTTAACGACATCATCGCATCAAATGTGCCATTGGCAACCAAAGCAAGCCGATAGGCGACCGAATTGGGGTTTTGCACCTGCATAGGCGGCCATTTTTGCGGCCATGCGGGGTTTGCAAAAGTAGGCGCATAGGCGCACATATGGCAATTTTCTAACTCTGTTCGTTTTGAGATAGTGGCTGTCTGCCCGTTATATTTTGTCCCTTGCCCGCGTGCCGCATGAAAAAAAGCATTTTGCGCGGGATTATAAATCGCGCCCAAAATAGGCCGTCCCTTTTCAACAAGGGCGACGGAAATGGTAAATTCAGGCTTGCCCTGTAAAAAAGCCCGCGTGCCGTCAATCGGGTCGACTAGCCAAACATATTGGCAAGTCAGGCGGCTTAAATCATCTTCATTTTCTTCCGATAGCCAACCATAATCAGGGCGGGCAGGGCGCAATTTTTTTGCCAAAAAATCATTCACCGCAATATCGGCTTCGCTCACCGGCTGTTTATCTGCTTTTTGCCAGCGTTTAGGGTTTTTGCCGAAAAATTGCATCGCCACCGCGCCTGCTTCCTGCACAGTCGTACAGAGCAATTCATAATCTGCCTGTTCTGTTTTTTTTATGTCAGAGTCCAGCAATCGTCATCTCTTCAATCAATAGGCTTGGTGCATTCACACCATAGCGGAATGTTAAATCATTGGCGGCTGTAAGATTGGCAAACATAGGGCTTAAATTGCTTGCAATCGTCAATTCGCTTACAGGATAGGCCAAACGGCCATTTTCAATCCAATAGCCTGTTGCGCCGCGGCTATAATCGCCTGTCACACCATTGACGCCCATGCCAATTAGTTCATTGACATAAAGCCCTGTTCCCATCTCTTGCATCAGCTGGGCGGGCGATTTTTCTCCTGCCTGTATGTAGAGGTTTGTTGCGGATGGGTGAGGCGGGCTTGCTGTGCCACGACTTGCGCGGCCATTACTTGTCAAGCCTAATTGTTTCGCGCTTGCACTTTCTAACAGCCAAGCTTGCAATATACCGTCTTTAACCAATATGAGTTTTTCGGCGGCTAGCCCTTCGCCGTCAAATGCGGCTGAGCGCAAGCCGCGCTGTCGCAATGGGTCGTCAATAATTTGTATATTGTCGGGCATAATTTTCTGCCCCATCGCATCTTTTAGGAAACTTGTTCCCCGTGCCACAGCACTTCCAGAAATCGCGGCGGCAAAATGCTTTAATAAGCTTGCTGAGACGCGCGGTGCGTACATGACAGGTGCTTTTGTTGTTTCAGGTTTGCGCGGGTTAAGCCGTTTTAATGTGCGTTCTGCTGCCTGTGTGCCAATCGTGGCGGGCTTATCTAAATCCTCAAAATGACGGGTGGCGTGGCTTGCATAATCGCGCTCCATTTTATCGTCTGTGCCAGCTAAGACAATGCAATAAAGCGACCAAGAGGAGGCTGTATAATGGGCGGCAAAGCCGTGCGAGGTTACAAGGCTTGTTGTGCTACGCCCCCAATTTGCGCCTGCGCCTTCGGAATTGGTAATGTCTTTTATGGCGCGCGCTGTGTCTTCGGCCTCCAAAGCATAGGCTTGTAATTGGCTTGTGCTTGGCTCATTTATGTCATTTAAGTCTAGTTCAGCAATTTGTGTTGCTAATAGTTTCTCATCGGCCAAACCGCAAAACGGGTCTTCGGGTGCTTTTTGCGCCATCGCAACAACCCGTTCGGCAAGTTTTTCAATATCGCCTGTTTGCAGGCCAGAGCCTGATACAAAGGCTTGTTTTTTGCCAATGAGGGCGCGCAAGCCCATATCTTTTGCCTCCGCACGCTCAACCTCTTCCATTTGTCCCAGCCGACATGTTGCGCCAAGCGAAACAGATTGGCTCACCAACACATCGGCACAATCTGCGCCAAACGCGCGCATATGCGCAATCGCCTGTTCGGCAAGGTCAAATTGGCTATCTATATTATTCGTTGCTTTCATCTATCTGCTATCGATTCATTTATTATAGTTACATATTATATTTTTATATTTACATATGTTGCAAAATCTTAAAACAAGCCTATTGTAAAATCTTAAAACAAACCGCCAATCCTAAAACAAACTAACAAGCCTAAAACAAGCCGACAAGAATAGCGAGCCAGAGCAGAAAGCCAAATTCGCGATTGCTTTTGAAAAGCCGCAAGCATAAAGCACTATTATCAATATCCAACCGCCTAATTTGCCAAAAAAGATGCCCGCCTGCGGCGGCAAGCCCTAGCCAACTATAAGCACCTAATGCGCCGTCCCAAATTGCTAATCCACAGCAAAATAGGGTGAGGGTATAAAAAACATATAGGGCGATTGGCGAATGCTGCCCTAGTCTGCGCGCCGATGATTTAATACCCAATATGGCGTCATCTTCTTTGTCTTGGTGTGCGTAAATTGTATCATAGCCCATTGTCCAAAAAATCCCGCCAATATAGAGCATAATCGCACCCATAGATATATCGCCCCAATGGGCGGCATAGCCCATAAGTGCGCCCCAATTAAAAGCAAGACCTAGAAAAAATTGCGGCCACCAAGTAATGCGTTTCATAAAAGGGTAAATGGCAACCAAAGCAAGCGACATAAAACCCAGCGCGATGGTTGCAATGTCAAATTGTATGAGAATAATAAAACCAATCGCGCAAAGCGTGCATAAAAATAGCCACGCATGCAAAACGCTTATTTGGCCAGACGGCAAAGGGCGGTTTTTTGTGCGCGCCACTTGCCCGTCAAAATTGCGGTCAATCAAATCATTATAAACACAGCCCGCGCCACGCATTATAACCGCACCTAGCCCAAATAGGCTAAGCAGATAAAAAGATGGCCATATTTGCGCCTGCACGGATGCAAGGCTCAACCCCCAAGCACAAGGCCAAAATAATAACCATGAGCCAATCGGGTTATCAAACCGCGCGATGCGTATATAAGGGTGCAACCGCTTTGCTATCATGCGTCCTAGCCCGCCCATAAGGGTAATATTTGCAAATGTTTCATTTGGCATAATCTATCTGCAATAAGGTCTAGCTGCAATTAAAGAATTTATCCGTCATCAAACATATGTCGTCAAACATATGAATGCGTGGGGCGAATATAAAGATTTTGCGTCAAAAGAGCAAGAAAAGGCCAAAAAGAATATAAAAAGAGCCAGAAAGAATAGGCAAAGAGCAAGAAAAAGGGCAAAAAAGGCTAGAAAATGCAATAAAGCCAATTATGATAAGACGAATCACAAGATAAGCGGTAAATTAGGCATAATTAAACCGCTAGCATATGGGGCAGAGCATGGCATTTGAAACGGCCAATAAAAAATCATCAAAAAAGCAAGCCGCCGTTTGCGATGATAGGAAAATCCGCCTTTATATGGATATGGCATTTAAGCAAAATATGGCCTGTCCGCTCAATGGTGACCAGACACATTATTTGCGCCGTGTGATGCGCTGTGCCAAAGGCGATCAGATTTTAGTTTTTAATGGCCGCGATGGCGAATGGCAGGCTGAAATTGAAACATTAAGCAAAAAACAGGCGCGGCTTTTTCTGCGCCACCAAACCCGCCCACAAACAAATTTGCCAGATTTATGGCTTATTTTTGCGCTTATTAAAAATGCGCGGATTGATTTTATCATCCAAAAGGCAACAGAAATGGGCGTTGCAAAACTGCTCCCCATTATCACCAAGCGCACACAGGGGGGACGGCACAGGCGCGTTAATCTTGCGCGCCTGCATGCCAATGCTGTCGAGGCGGCCGAACAATGCGGGCTTTTGCAAGTGCCAGAAATTACCGCCCCGCAAAATCTCATCGGCCTGCTTAACCAATGGGAGAGTGTTGCACCCGCACGGCAGATTGTATTTTGTGACGAATCCGCACATAAGGGGGCAGGGCTTGACGGATTAGCAAAATTAAAAGGCAAGCCCGTCGCTTTGCTAATTGGCCCAGAAGGCGGGTTTGATGAGGCCGAACGCGACCAATTATTAGCAAGGCGTGATGTCTGCCGCATAAGCCTAGGGCCGCGTATTTTGCGGACAGATACAGCGGCTATTGCGGGGTTGGTAGCATGCCAAATGCTCTTTGGGGATTGGCAGGAAAGTGAATCAGCAAATGAGAGTGAATCAGCAAATGAAAGTAAAGGGCAGTAAAGGGAAGCAAAAGGAAATAGTCATGGCTGATAAAACAGGCAATAAATTATCCCCTGAGACGGTGCCAAAAACTGTGCCAGAGACTGCGCCAGAGACGGTCGTCGAGAATGTCGCACAATTAGCCGAGTGGATGGCGGGTGGTTGTAAGCCACAAGCTGCTTGGCGCATTGGCACAGAGCATGAAAAATTCGGCTTTTGTCGAGAAAAACTGACCCCCCTGCCTTATGAAGGCGATTATGGGATTCGTGCCATGCTAGAAGGCTTAAAGCGCTTTGGTTGGCGGGGCATTTATGAATATGAAAATGGCGAACAGTTGATTGCATTAAACCGCCCACAAGAAAAAGGCGGCGGCTCAATCACTTTGGAGCCGGGCGGGCAGTTGGAACTTTCCGGCGCGCCGCTTGCGACCATTCACCAAACATGTGACGAAGTCAATCGCCACCTAGAAGAAGTCCGCACGATTGCCGATGAATTGGGGCAAGCCTATCTTGGGCTTGGCTTTTCGCCCCTTTGGGGGTTAGACTCTGCCCCCCATATGCCGAAAAAGCGTTATGCGATTATGCATGATTATATGCCTAAATGTGGGCGTTATGGTTGGGATATGATGTATTTATCCTGCACGGTGCAAGTCAATCTCGATTTTTCCTCAGAAGCCGATATGGTGGAAAAATTACGCATTGGGTTAGCCCTGCAACCGCTTGCAACGGCTTTATTTGCCAATTCGCCTTTCAAACATGGCAAGCCGACAGGCAATTTATCGCAACGCTCTCTTAATTGGCTCGATACAGATAATCAACGCACAGGCATGCTGCCTTTTGTTTTTGATGAAGGTTTTGGCTTTGCCGAATATGTTGATTACGCCTTAAATGTGCCAATGTATTTTGTCATTCGCGACGGCCATTATATTGAGGCTTTGGGGCAAAGTTTCCGTGATTTTCTAAACGGTGAATTGCCCGCCTTGCCCGGTGAAAAGCCAACCATTAGGGATTGGCAAAATCATTTAACGACTTTATTCCCTGAGGCGCGCGTCAAACGGTTTATTGAAATGCGCGGCGCTGATAGCGGGCCTTGGCGCACACTTTGTGCTTTGCCCTCCTTTTGGGTTGGCCTTTTATATGATAGCGACACGCAAAAACAAACCTCTGCCCTTATCAATGATTGGACGCAGGCGGAGCGTGATTATTTGCGTTGCACGGCACCTGTTAAAGGGCTTGCAACCCCTTTTCGCGGTGGCACTTTATTAGATATTGCCCGCTCAGTATTGGCTTTGGCTGAACAAGGCTTAATGGCGCGGGGCAAGCAAAATGAGCTAGGCATGGATGAAAGCCTGTTTTTGCAACCCTTGCGTGAGATTGTTGAAAATGGGCGCAGTCCTGCTGAAATTTTATTAGAAAAATATCATAATGAATGGGGCAGTGATATAAGCCCGATATTTGAGGAAATGGCTTTTTAATCTCAATATAATTAAAAGCGATATACTAAATTAAAAGGGATATAATTAAATTAAAAGCGATATAATTAAATTAAAATCGATAATAACTAAATTAAAAGCGATAATAATTAAAAAGGCTATAACTAAAAGCGATAATAATTAAAAGGGCGCAAAGCGGCGGATAAGGGTTAGGCTGAAAGAGGGGTCAATTTGTCGACCATTGACATTATTTTTTACATCCTGCCAAGCATGCCCCGTGCCACAATGAAATTGACGGCGGAAACTATCATAACAAGGCCGCTCTTCGACCCTGCCGCCGGCTTGCACGAGATTCAACATATGCAAAACGCC
>JAPPQG010000190.1 GCA_028816945.1 Alphaproteobacteria bacterium | reverse complement strand
TGTCTGACTGTTAATCAAACAATAAATGTGACTTTGTCTTCTTAGATTGGCCGAATTTGTCTTTTAGAACGCGCGAATGCGGCGATTATGAATGCTTGTTTAGTGGATTTATCGGCAAAAGTTGTTGCTGCTTTTAGAACGGCATTGGCTGAATTAGTCCTTAAAGTGCCATTTTTTATCAGCCAAAATGATGGCACTTTAATGTCGGCCGATATGGTTGAGAAATACCCTGTGCATACATTTGCTTCTGGGCCAACAAACTCTATGCGCGGGGCGGCTTTTCTCAGTGGTGTTGAAAATGCCATTGTGGTCGATATTGGCGGGACGACCACAGATATAGGCGTGTTGAAAAATGGTTTTCCCCGAGAATCCACCGCACAAGTCGATATAGGGGGTGTGCGGACGAATTTCCGTATGCCCGACCTTTATTCTATTGGCTTGGGCGGGGGAACGATTATCGATAAGAATAATCCCTGTCAGCTCGGCCCTCAATCTGTGGGACATAAATTAGAGCGCGACTCTATGGTTTTTGGCGGTAAGTGCTTGACGGCAACGGATATTACAGTGGCTGCAAGGGGCATTGATATTGGGCAGGCGGAAAATATAGCTGGATTAGATAAAAAATTTGTAGAATCGGCAACAACGGCAATTCATGTTATGATTGATAATGCTATTGACCGTATGAAAACAAGCACAGAGGCAATTCCTATTATTTTAGTGGGCGGTGGGGAAATTCTTGTGCATCGTAGCCATGATTTGCCATCTGCATCAGCCATTATGCGTCCAAAAACAGGGGCTGTGGCAAATGCGATAGGGGCGGCCATTGCGCATGTTGGCGGTGAAATAGACCGTGTATTTGATTTTAATGAATTGGGGCGGGACAAAGCCCTTGAAATTGCAAAATCAGCGGCGATTGAACGCGCTATTGCCGCTGGCGCAAGCAGAGATGGGGTGCGCATCGTTGAAATAGATGAAATCCCGCTTGCTTATTTGGCGGGCAGTGTTAGGGTTCATGCCAAAGCAGTAGGTGAGCTAGACCTAGCTTAGAGAGAGCTAGTTTAGCGAGACCTAGCCGAATAATAAAGGCAAATATATGTTGGATAGTCCTAAAAATATGCAAAATGTCGTTAAAAATAATAATTTACTTCCCCAATTATCGCTAGACGATTTAGAAAATATGGCGCGTGGGGCGGCATTTCTAGGCACAGGAGGCGGCGGCGACCCTTATTTAGGACGCCTTATTATGCAACATATATTTGCAAAATATGGCACGCCAAAATTGATAAATGTTGAAGCCCTTAAAGATGATGACCCTGTCTATATTGCAGCCATGATGGGCGCACCAAGTGTGATGGTTGAGAAAATTACCGGCGTAAATGAAGTTGAAACGGCAATCAGTGCGCTTGAACAGCATTTAGGGCGGCCAGCCGCTGCCATAATGCCCGCTGAAATAGGCGGTATGAATGCGCTCCTGCCGCTAGCCATTGCCGCAAAACGCGGCATTCCCGTCATTGATGCAGATGGCATGGGCAGGGCATTTCCCGAATTGCAGATGGTTACATTTGCTGTTTATGGAATCCCAACTAGCCCATTCGCTGTTGCCAATGAGCATGGCGAATATCATGTTATAAAGGCACGAGATAATAAAGCTTCGGAAAATGCTGCCCGCCAGCTTGCGATACAAATGGGGGCATCAGTGGGTTTGTCTTGCTATCCAATGTTGGGTGCCGATGCCAAAAGGACTGCTGTGCGTGGCACTGTCTCACTTGCACTTGGCATTGGCCGTGCCATTACCGAGGGGCGCACAAACGGGGATCCGTTTGTAACCCTTCAAACTTACTTACATTCCACTGATTATTATAATCAATGCAAGCTGCTTTATAGCGGGAAAATAGCCGATGTCTCCCGTAAAGTTGATAAAGGTTTTACAGTTGGAAAATGTATTATTACAGGCGAATCCAGTGCTGAAAATAATTTAGAAATTATCTTTCAAAATGAGCATTTGCGTGCTAGTTTGAATGGACAAACAATATGTATTGTTCCAGACTTGATTTGTATTTTAGATGCAGAGTCTGCTGAACCAATTACAACTGAGGGGTTGCGATATGGGCAACGGGTTAAAGTTATGGGAGTTAGTTGCGCACCTATTATGCGTCGTTCCAAAGCGTTACAGACATTAGGCCCAAGAGCCTTTGGATTTGATGAGGATTTCGTTCCTATTGAAGACCTTATCGAAAGCCATTAACGAACATAACTAACTAATTATGAAGGAAGCGTCATGACAAATTATGTTACAAGAAAATTACTAAATGGTTTTATATTTGCTTTTGTGTTGAGTTTTGCTTTTACCCCCGTCCTTTATGCGCAAATTGATGAAATTATCGTCACAGCCCGTAAAAGGGATGAGAATCTACAAGAAGTGCCAATAGCTATTACAGCCCTTTCAGCACAAACAATTGAAGAGCGCCAATTATTTACTGTCGGCGAAGTGGCACAATATGTCCCTAATTTACAACATTCGGCCTCTGCGGCAGGTGTCGCCTCTTCGGCTACTTTCTCAATTCGCGGCATTGGGCAGTTGGACTTCATTACAACAACGGATTCCGGCGTTGGCGTTTATTTGGATGGCGTATATCTAGCCCGCGTGCAAGGTTCAGCTTTGGATTTAGCCGATGTGGAGCGCGTTGAAGTTTTGCGTGGGCCGCAAGGGACTTTATTTGGCCGCAACACGATTGGCGGGGCTGTCAGTGTTGTCACGCGCAAACCCTCTGGTGAATTTGGGGTGCGCGGCCATTTAACCGTTGGTAATAATGCCCGTGTACAGGGCCGTGCCATTGTAGATGTACCGCTTATTGACGGTGTACTTGCGGGGAAATTCACAGTCGTTAGCAAAACATCAGATGGTTTTGGCCGCGATATAGAACCATTAGGCGGGCAGGGCAATTTAGGTGAAGATGATGATATTGCTGGACGGGCGCAATTTTTATGGACGCCTTCCGATAGGGCAGAATTTAATTTTGCAGTTGAATATTCTGACCGTAGCGGCACAGCTCTACCCCAAGCGCGTATCTTTTTTGATAAAAATACGGCAG
>JAPPQG010000029.1 GCA_028816945.1 Alphaproteobacteria bacterium | reverse complement strand
TTGCAAGCCTTGTTTATAGGCTTCAATATCGGCTTGTTGGTTGGTTTCTGTGGCAGCAATAATCAGCAAATGTTTTAAGTCCTCTCTATCGGGATAGAGACGGCTTGCTGGCACACCGCCTAATATGCCTTTTTCAGCAAGTCGCTCGATAAGCTCGTTTGCGGGCTGGGGTGTCTCAATCGTAAATTCATTGAAAAAAGCTTCTGTCAGCACGCGCACAGACGCAATAGAGGATAAAGCATCGCCAAGCTGGACAGCGCGCGCATGATTGAGCTGGGCAAGTTTGCGCAAACCCGCCCCGCCTAGCAGACTCATATGAGCCGTAAAGGCAAGCGCACACAGACCTGAATTCGTGCATATATTAGAAGTCGCCTTATCGCGGCGAATATGTTGTTCGCGTGTGGATAGGGTTAGCACAAAACCACGCTGGCCGTTTTCATCCTTTGTCTCACCGCATAAGCGCCCCGGCATTTGCCGTAAATAATGTTGCCGTGCCGCAAATAGCCCAAGATAGGGCCCGCCAAAATTTAAACCATTGCCAAGCGATTGGCCTTCACCAACAACAATATCTGCGCCCATATCCCCGGGGCGTTTCAGCACGCCGAGAGAAATAATTTCTGGCACAACCGCAATCAGCAAAGCCCCTTGTGCATGCACCGCATGCGCTAATTTTGTAAAATCTGCAACATTGCCAAAAAAATCGGGGTTTTGGACGACAACACAAGATGTCTCTGCATTGACGAGGCTTGCTAAATCTTCTGCACCGATAGGCTTAATGGGTGCTTGCTGGCATTCAAAATCGCCCATCGTGGATAGATTTTCTATCACGGCTTGATAATGGGGGTGCAGACGGCCTGATAAAATGGCGCGGCTTTTGCCACTTATGCGGTGCGCCATAAGCACGGCTTCGGCCGCCGCTGTTGAGCCGTCATACATAGAGGCATTGGCAACATCCATGCCTGTCAATTCGGCTACTTGCGTTTGGAATTCAAATAAATATTGCAATGTGCCTTGTGCTATTTCAGGCTGGTAAGGCGTATAGGAGGTAAGGAATTCTGAGCGTTGTATAATATGGTCGACACTTGCTGGCACATGGTGCTTATAAGCCCCTGCCCCACAGAAAAAGGGAACAGATTGGGCGTCCATATTTTTATCGGCAAGGGCGTTAAGTTCGCGTTCAACCTGCATTTCGCTTTGATGAAGGGGTAAATCGACAAGCCCATTAAGGCGTGCCGCTTGTGGCACAACCGCAAATAAATCTTCTATTGAATCAACACCAATTTTGCCAAGCATATATTGGCGGTCTGAGTCTGTTAAAGGTAAATAGCGCATATTATCTCCTATTATCTTTTCTGTTTGTTTCTCTGTTTATCTTTTCATGTTTCGCTTCGGTCATGCATATTTGTTTAGGCTAATGTTTTTAGATAGGCTTGATAGGCCGCTTCATCCATTAAATCATTTAGCTCGCTTGCATCTGTAATTGTGAGTTTGAAAAACCAACCGCCCTCATCGCCTGTCTCTTGCGGGGCTTGATTAACCAAAGCGGGATTTGTCACAAGGGCTTGATTATGAGCTGTCACTTCGCCTGAAATGGGCGCATAAATATCGCTTGCCGCCTTGACACTTTCAACAATGGCAACCGCGTCGCCTCTTTTGACGGCACGGCCAATCGGCGGCATTTCAGCAAAGACCACATCGCCTAATTGCGATTGGGCATAATCGGTAATGCCAATAATAGCTGTCTTATCTGTAATTTTGACCCATTCATGGGTTTTAGTAAAATAAAGACTCATGTTTTTGGACTCCTATAATAATTATGTGGCACAAAAGGCAAGGCGGTAATTTTGGCAGGCAAAAGATTGCCGCGCACAAGCAAATTAACTTCTGTATCAAGGGCGGCATAATCACTTGCGACATAGCCCATAGCAATAGGTGCTTGTAGGCTTGGCGCAAAGCCACCACTTGTGACTTGCCCTATCGGCTCGTTCTTTGTGTTTTCTATTTGCGTGCCTGTGCGGGCGGGGGCGCGGGTTTGCGGGGCTATGCCGACGCGTTTGCGCGCCGCACCTTTGGCACATTGTGCTTTGATAATATCCGCCCCTAGAAAGTCGCCCGCTTGCAAACGGTGTTTGCCAATCGTCCATAGTAAATCGGCTTCAAGGGGCGTGGTGGTGGCGTCAATATCCTGCCCGTAAAGACATAAGCCTGCTTCTAGGCGCAAACTATCGCGCGCCCCAAGCCCAATCGGTGCCACCCCTTGCTGTGCTAATAAGAGGCGGGCAAAATCTTCGCCTCGTTCAGCAGGCAGGGAAATTTCAAACCCATCCTCCCCCGTATAGCCACAGCGGGAGAGCAAAACAGGCGCACCTTGCCACACGACATAAACGGTTTGCATAAAGCGCAAGCGCGCGGCTTCGGGGAAAATTCGCGCCAATATATCAGCCGCTTGCGGCCCCTGTAAAGCAAGCAAGGCACGGTCAGCAATTTCCAACACGGCTTTATCAGCTAATTGTTCGCCAAGATAAGAAAAATTCGCCTGCTTATCGGCGGCATTTATGACAAGCCAAAGCCCATTATCTATATGGCTTATCATTAAGTCATCGATAATCCCGCCCGCTTCATTGGTTAATAAACCATAGCGCATGTGATTGGGTTTTAGTGTTGCAATGGCGGCGGGAGTCAATCGTTCAAATAACCGCTTCATTGGTTAATAAACCATAGCGCATATGATTGGGTTTTAGTGTTGCGACTGCTGCGGGCGTGAGTCGCTCAAATAGAGCAGATACAGACGCGCCCTTATGTTTTGCCACAAGCCGTGCCTGCCCCATGTGTGATACATCAAACAGACCCGCCGCTTGGCGCACATGCTTATGTTCGCCAAGCACACCAAGTGGATAATGAATCGGCATATCATAGCCCGCAAAAGCAGCCATTTTCGCGCCTAATTCTAAATGCAAAGCATGGAGGGGGGTGGTATGCAAAGGGGGCGTATGCAAAGAGGCAGTAGGTGCGCCTTGCGCGGCATGTGTGGTCTGAGTCGCCTGTACGGTATGTGCGGTATGTGTGGTTTGTCCAGCTTGTGTGGGTTGGGCGGTTTGGTCTGCCTGAGTCGCCCGTGTAGTTTG
>JAPPQG010000131.1 GCA_028816945.1 Alphaproteobacteria bacterium | reverse complement strand
CGCGTGTAAGCCGCATTTTCTCATCCTATCCTTTAATGCAGGTGTTTATGCTTATCATATTGTTGTGGTCATGTCATATTCTTGTGGTTAGGGGCTTATATTTTTAACTCGTTATTTTCAAGCCTTATTTAGCCTGTGCTAATCCAAGCCAAGCAATTTATGCGTTTGCAGGCTTAATCGCCATTGCGGATTTTGTAGGCAATAAAGGGTTGCTGCTTGCATATTATGGGCGGTTTTTTCAGGGTCGGCAAGGGCCATAGGCTGAATAAAAAAATGCTTAAAATCCATATTGCTAAACATATCGGGTGAGAGTGTGTCTTGTGGATAGACAAATTTCAATTCATCCCCATGGGTTTGCTTTAATTGGCTCTGTGGTTTTGGGCTAACGCAAATCCAATCGAGGCCGTTCGGTGCTATAAGTGTGCCATTGGTTTCAATGGCTGTTGCAAAGCCTTGCGCTTTGAGTGCAATGAGTAAATCTTCATCTAATTGCAATAGAGGTTCGCCTCCTGTAAAGACGACATAAGGTTTGAGACTCGTATTTTTCACAGCATCTTTTGCGCCATTTTTTGTAGCACTTTTTGTGGCATTTTTTGCGCCGTTTTTTGTTTCCTTTTTTATATTATTCGATTCTGTCGGCCATTGCGCGATAATAGCTTCGGCTAACGCTTCGGGCGTATCGAATTTGCCCCCATTTTGCCCGTCCGTGCCAACAAAATCCGTATCGCAAAAATTACATTGTGCGGTGGCGCGGTCTTTTTCTAACCCCGACCATAAATTGCACCCCGCAAAACGACAGAACACAGCAGGCCGTCCTGTCTGTGCGCCTTCGCCTTGCAAAGTATAGTAAATTTCCTTTACCGCATAGCTCATGCTGTTTCCCGCTTTTGCGCTTGTGTGCCGGGTGCTCGTGCCTTTTGCCATTGCTGATAGCCCTTTGCTCGCAATTCGCAAGCAGGGCAGGCATTACAGCCATAGCCCCAATCATATAGGCGGTCGCGCTGGCCGTGATAGCATGTATGGCTCTGCTTTATGATAATATCGAGCAAAGCCTTACCGCCTAATTCATCGGCAAACGCCCATATCGCGGCTTTGTCGCGTGCCATAAGGGGCGTTTCAATGACAATATCCGTTTCCATGCCTTGATTGAGTGCTGTTTCTAGCCTATCTAACGCGGCACGGCGGCAATCGGGATAGCCTGAAAAATCTGTTTCACACATGCCACCAACTAAAATGTCAAGCCCGCGGCGATAGGCAAGGGCAGCTGCCGAAGTAAGAAAGAGCAAATTGCGCCCCGGCACAAAACTAGAGGGCAAGCCATTATCTTGCATGCGTATCGCGCCGCCCTCTATGAGTGCTGACCCGCCAATTTCCGCTAAAACAGGTAGGGATAAAATATGGTCTTCGCCAAGTTTTGCAACCCAAGCGGGAAAATCTTGTTTTAAGCCTGTCAAAATATCCTGTCGACATTGCATTTCCACTTTATGTATTTGGCCGTAGTCAAAGCCGACTGTTTCTACCCGCTTATAGCGGGTGAGTGCATAGGCAAGGCAGACGGTCGAATCCTGTCCGCCAGAAAATAAAACAAGGGCTGTGTTTTGTCTGCTCATAACCATAATGTAGCGCAGTTTGCGCCATAATATAAGGGCGATAATGCGCGCCTCCCATCTAATGTGTCTTGCATATATTAAGCTTTTGGGTTAAATCTAGCGGCAAACAAAGCAATAGCCCGTTTGGGGCGATAAGTGAGAGCAAAATGCCCGCTATTTTAGATATTATAGGCCGTGAAATTATTGATAGCCGCGGCAATCCAACTGTGGAAGTAGATGTATGGCTAGAAGATGGCGGTTTTGGCCGTGCGTCTGTGCCGTCAGGGGCTTCAACGGGACGGCATGAGGCGGTCGAATTGCGGGACGGTGGCAAACGCTATCTCGGCAAAGGGGTCGCCCAAGCGGTCGAATTTGTAAATACAGAGATTTTCCCCGCATTAAGCGGTTTTGAAGCCGACGCACAAGTGCATATTGATCGCAATTTATGTGCGCTAGACGGCACAGAGAATAAAGCGCGTTTAGGCGCAAATGCTATTTTGGCCGTCTCATTAGCCATTGCGAAAGCATCGGCGGATAGTTTGGATATGCCATTATGGCGCTATATTGGCGGCACGCGGGCGCATGTCTTGCCTGTGCCAATGATGAATATATTAAATGGCGGCGCACATGCCGATAATGCGGTCGATATACAGGAATTTATGGTGCAACCAATTTCCGCCTCTTCTATGGCTGAAGCCATACGCATGGGGGCTGAATTATTCCATGCTCTAAAAGCTTTGTTGAGTGCCGACGGGCATTCGGTCAATGTGGGCGATGAGGGCGGCTTTGCCCCTAATCTTAAATCTACGCAGGCGGCATTGGATTATATTATGCGCGCCATAGAAAAGGCAGGCTATCGGCCGCAAGAGGATATTGTTTTGGCTTTGGATGTGGCGGCAAGCGAATTCCACAAAAAAGGCAAATATTACCTTGCGGGTGAGGGCAAGACACTGACAAGCGATGAATTGATAGACTATTATCAAACACTCATTGACACATACCCTATTTTATCCATAGAGGACGGCATGGCAGAGGATGATTGGACGGGTTGGCAAACCCTAACGCAAGCATTAGGGGCGCGCATTCAACTCGTTGGCGATGATTTATTTGTAACCAATACAAAGCGTTTGCATAAGGGAATTGAAGAAAACATTGCCAATGCCATTTTAATTAAGCCGAATCAGATTGGCACTTTGTCTGAGACTTTGGAAGCCGTTGAAATGGCTTATACGGCGGGCTATGCGGCCATTATTTCGCACCGCTCGGGGGAAACCGAAGATAGCACGATTGCCGATTTGGCCGTGGCATGGAATTGCGGGCAAATTAAAACAGGCTCACTCGCCCGCACAGATAGGCTTGCAAAATATAACCAACTCTTACGCATTGAGGAATCTTTGGGAGAGCAAGCCGTCTATGCCGGCCGTTCAGCGATAAAGCAAGCACAAGGGAAATAAACAACCGCCTAGCAAATGACAGCATGCAGTTGGTCACTTTTTCCTTGACGGGGTGAAGGGGTTTGTGATTCGGTGCGTATATGATTCG
>JAPPQG010000204.1 GCA_028816945.1 Alphaproteobacteria bacterium | reverse complement strand
CCGCCAACATCCACACCAATGCGCATATCTTATCTTTCCAATCTAATGCGAGCATTTGCTCGTATTTGCTAGCATTTACTCGTATTTGCTAGCATTTACTCGTATTTGCTACTATTTGCTAACATTTGTTAGTATTCGCTACTATTTGCTAATTGTTTATACTTGCTAATTATTTATTTTCGGCAAAAAAATACATATAACAAGTTACATTTACAAATACTTACAATAAATAGCCAACATGACAAGCCTATGAGGCAAAATATAGCAAAAATCAGGGACTTTTGCTGATTATAGCCTAAACCATTTACAGCCTAAACCGTTTACGATATTGACTTGGTGAATAGCCAAAACTGCGCTTGAAGTCTCGACAAAAATGTGAAATATCATTCAATCCGTAAATTAGAGCAATGTCAGAAATATTTTTCTTATCGAATGCGGGATTTACCAAAGCAGTCGCACATCGTTCAAGGCGCATGGCGCGCACCCACCCATTAAATGTAAGTTCTTCTTTTTGGAAAAGACGTGTAAGGTGGCGAGTAGAAATACCGATATGATTGGCAACCATAGACAAACTCAAATCAAATTGTCCCAAATTGTCGGCAATAAATATTTTAGCGCGCGACAATATTTGTGCCGAATGGTCTGACAGAATATGGTCTTTGGTGCCGCTTTCATGAATGAAACTTTGAATAAACATAGGCATCATGGTCTCAACAAATGCATGAACTGAATTCGCATCCATATCTTCAATGCGCTCAATAAATGCGGAAAGAAAAGCACTTATTATTTGCCCACTGACAGATGTTGAACAAATTTTCCGCCCCAAAAGATTATGAGAAGCAGATTCTAATGACTTAAATATGTAGCGCGGAATACGAAATGTTATATGTTCAAACTTTGTTGCTAGTGACATTTTGTAAGGAAATTTCGGGTCATAAAGAATAATATCGCCCGCCGATAATTTTTCTCTACGCCCATATTGTTCATATGTCGCTGAACCTGTTTTATTATAAATAATAACAAAATAGGCGTTTTTCCGCATTTTAATGCGATTTTCGTCTCTAAAAACAACATGCGGGTCGGCATTTATTATTGATAAAATAATACGCCCTAGCTCTTTATGCTACCGTTGAAAGTTTCGGCTTCGGGGAATGTGCAATTTATATCTGCAATATATTTGCAAACAAAATCACGCCAATATTCAGCTTTGCGGTGTGCTGCTATAATATCGGTAGAAAAACGACATTCATACATTATTTCTGTTTCTCAAAAGCCTGTTCTAATGCCAAACATAATGATAGCAAATGCGCGTCATTTTGTGGTTTGCCCACAAACCCAAGCCCTACTGGACGGCCTTCTGGCGTTTTGCCAATCGGTAAAGTCACATAAGGCGCCCCATAATTGCTAAACATTTCAGTATTACGAATATAAGTCACAAAAACAGGGTCAGTAAAGTTTTTATCATCGAACATATTATCTTTGCCGAGTTGCCGATGATTGATAGCAGCTAATGGCGTTGTTGGCACAATCAGCGCATCAATTTTATGTTCGTTATAGACATTATCCAAAGATTTTATAAGCGCAGGCCATTTCTCCTGTATTGCTTTGACATATTGCTCGCGTGGGATGGCTGCAATATCTAATTGCGCTTGCAGAGCATCTTTTTCTGTCGGCCCTGACACATTGTTTATCACATCAAGAACCGATATATTCACACCATGACGCGCAAAAAATACCGCCATTTCCCGCAACATTTCGTAAAACGCTATGGGAAAACCAACATGAGGGTTTAATGCGGCAGATTCGGTTAAATCAATATCTATAAGAGTTGCACCGCACTGTTTGATAAAATCAAGTTGCGTATGCACGCATTTTTCAAGCTGGGCGTCCAAGCCCTTATAAAATGGCGTTTGTGGTATGCCTAAACGTAGATTTTCTATCGCAACAGAGTTTTTTGCATCAGTTTGCGTTAATATATGGTCTAAAATAAATAAATCGGCAACTGATTGTGTCATCAAACCCGGCGAATCAATAGATGGGCTGACTGGTATAAATCCATCCGTTGAATATCGTCCAGTTGTCGGCCGATAGCCAACACAACCGCACAAAGCAGCTGGAATAGGAACAGAACCACCCGTATCACTACCAATAGCAAATGAAACAAGCCCAGCCGCTACCGCAGCGGCAGAGCCACCACTGCTCCCCCCCGCTATCCATTTTGGATTGGCTGGATTTTTAACAGCTCCAAAACTTGCATTATTGCAGGTCATGCTTTGGCAAAATTCGGACAGATTGTTTTTGCCTATTAAAAAAGCACCTGCTTGTTTGAATTGCTGTATGATTTTTGCGTCAATGTTAGGATGAAAATCTTTCAGTAATCCACTGCCTGCCGTTGTCGGATAATCGGCAGATAATATATTGTCTTTAACACTAAATACATAGCCAGCAAGCGGCAATGTGGGGTCGAAATTTTCTAAATAGGTTTGGACCTGCTCATCGGTACAAACGGATATAAAAGCGTTCAAATCTGCATGTGCGCGTATTCTAGCGACAAATTCAAGAATGGCGGCTTTGCCACCATCTGCATTTATATGTTTTTCTTTCGTCATAAACCGAACACACAGATTCCAAAAGCCTTACATTAAAACCCTTTTCGTAGAGTCACAAACCATTCACGCGGTGGATTGAAATTACGGTCGCCAAATCCCGGCGCACGCCCTATACCACCACCAATAATGATACGTTCATCTGCTATATTATGCACACCGACTGTCATACTCCAATCATTATCTTCATTTTCAAGACTTAACGACCCATTAAATATATTATAACTTGATTGAAACAATTCGGGGTCATTTTCAAATGTTTGATGCACATCCGAAGAATATATCCAATCAAATTTTGCCGTTAAAAAAGACCCATGCGCTAAGGGCAAGGTGAATTCAGGAGATAAGGATGATTGGAATTCAGGTGCATTTGGAAATTCTGAATCTTTCGTAATAGGTTGAAATGCGGCCTGCCCAGTCGCTGGCAAAACACTATCAAATTCAGCATTCAAATAACCAGCTGTAGCTGACACCCTAAATTGTTCATTAAAGATGAAAATACCCTCTGCTTCCACACCATAAAGTG
>JAPPQG010000129.1 GCA_028816945.1 Alphaproteobacteria bacterium | reverse complement strand
CGCCGCGCATATTTTTTCTAACCGTTGCGCCATATCTGTATCGACCATGCTATAAAGCACGGGGCCTGGATTGGCCTTAAATGTTTCAAGCACACGTTCTAATTGCGTGTCTGAACGCACTAGCCCATATAAATGTTCAATCGGTTCGGCATTTTCAAAATGCGCACAAACGGCATTTGCAACAAGGCTAATTGTCTCGCCGCTACTGTCTGATATAAGATAGAGATGAAATTGTTTCAAGCCTGCTGTCATAATTTGCCCTTAATAGCTGAATCATGTTAATAAGTAGGATAAGCCGCCTATTTGTTCGGTTCAAATTATTTTATGCGCATAATGCGTTTTTTATCCTGCCTTTATACATGGTTTAATAAATCACGCGCTAAATATCTGCATTATGGGTATAAATAGGGTATTTTTTTCGTCATTTTATCCCCATAATCCCCATTATGTAATTATTCTTTCTGCGTGCAAAAACAAAGGTTAATATATTTATGGGGACAAATTGGTGATAATAAGCCCGCTATTATACTCCTTGCTTGCTTACAATATCCTATCCCTGTTTATAATAATGTGGATAAGATTTAATCCACAGAAAATGCGCCTTCCAACAGTTTCATCTAACTGTTACATATATTATAAACAATGCATAACAAGCCCCTATATTTGCCTTACATCCTCAATAAGCAATTTTCAATCATAACGAAACTTGCCAATATCACCGAACCTAGCCCTGTTTTTAGGCATTTTTCTTGGGTTACGCACATTATATGGGTTTTTAGAGGAAAATTACATGATAATGCTTGCCAAAACATATTTTTTGCACCATAGTAACCGTTCAAACAGCCTCATGGCTTTCCCTATACAATTCCCTCCCCCGTTTTACTTGCCCTTATGGCATAAATGGTTTCAAAGAATCTCATTATGGATCAAATAAAACTCCAAGACCTTAAATCCAAGCCAGCAACTGAATTATTGGAACTGGCTGAAAAATACGGTATCACAAATGCTTCCACCATGCGCAAGCAGGATATGCTGTTTGCTATTTTGAAAAACCTTGCGGAAAATGGCACAGATATTATCGGCAGTGGTGTGGTTGAAGTTTTGCCTGACGGGTTTGGCTTTTTGCGTTCGCCCGATGCGAATTATCTCCCCGGCCCAGACGATATTTATGTAAGCCCTAAACAAATCCGCCGCTTTTCTTTACGCACAGGCGATACAGTCGAAGGCGATATACGCAGTCCCAAAGATGAAGAACGTTATTTTGCCCTTGCCAAAGTCAATACAATCAATTTTGAGCCGCCTGATAAATCTCAGCATAAAGTCAATTTTGACAATCTCACCCCGCTTTACCCAGATGAACGGCTGAATATGGAAATTGAAAATTCAGACGATAAAGATAAATCTGTCTGTGTTATCGATATTGTTGCCCCGCTTGGCAAAGGACAGCGCGCTCTTATTGTTGCCCCGCCGCGCACAGGTAAAACGGTTTTACTACAAAATATCGCCCGTTCCGTTGCCGCTAATCACCCTGAATGTTATTTAATTGTTTTGCTGATTGATGAACGCCCCGAAGAGGTCACAGATATGCAAAGGTCAGTTGATGGGGAAGTTGTCTCTTCGACCTTTGATGAGCCTGCGTCCCGCCATGTGCAAGTTGCCGAAATGGTTATTGAAAAATCGAAACGCTTGGTCGAACACGGCCGCGATGTTGTGATTTTGCTAGATTCTGTAACCCGTCTTGGGCGCGCTTATAATACAGTTGTGCCATCCTCTGGCAAGGTTTTGACAGGCGGCGTCGATGCCAATGCATTACAACGGCCGAAGCGGTTTTTTGGTGCCGCCCGTAATATCGAAGAAGGTGGCTCACTAACGATTATTTCCACTGCCTTAATTGATACAGGCAGTCGCATGGATGAGGTGATATTTGAAGAGTTCAAAGGCACAGGCAATTCAGAAATTGTCCTTGACCGCAAAATTGCCGATAAGCGCGTCTTCCCCTCTATTGATATTATGAAGTCTGGCACACGCAAAGAGGAAATACTCATTGACCGCGAGATATTGGCAAAAATCTATGTTTTGCGGCGCATTCTCACACCTATGGGGACGATTGATGCGATTGAGTTTTTGCTCGATAAGTTGAAACAGACAAAAAATAATAGCGAATTTTTTGATTCTATGAATACTTAATTTAGCATGCTTGGTGTGCATGTTTTGCTGAAAAGTTTTTCTAAAAACCCTTTTCTAAAACTTCATCTAATTGCGCCGTTAAATCTTCTGCCGTCACAATGGGCGCAAGACATGTTTGGCCGCGGCAAAGATAGGCTGTTGCTTTTCCTTGTTGTAAAGTTTTGCCATAAGCGGGATGTGTTTTAGCAAATGTTTGATTGGCATTGCTTGTCTGTATAGCAAGACTAGGCAGACTGTGCTTATGGGCGGCTTCTAAAAGCGGCTGATATTCCTTTTCTTTATTGCTCGTCACATCCGCCCCAATGATAACACATGTAACGGGTTGGCAGGCATTTTGTAATTGCGTTAAATAATGCGTCATGTGCGGGAAGTTTTTTTCTGCCAAAGGCGCAAAGCGTGCGATGAGCGCATAAGCCCTATCCATATAAGCCTGTTTGCCGGTAAAACAAGCAAGCCGTGTGAGGTTGCTAATCATTGTACTATTCGCGCTTGGCGTTGCATTATCATTTGCATGGTGTGGGCGCATAATAAGTTTTTCTGCATTTTGCGCGGTCATATAATAACCGCCCGTATCTTTATCCCAAAATTGCGCGTCCAAATAAGAGGCGAAATCTTCGCTATCTCGTAAATAGGTCTGTTTTCCTGTGGCGGAAAAAAGAGCCAATGCGGCATTTATCATATTTGCATAATCTTCGGCCAAACTCACCGTGTGGTGACTCATTTTAGACTTATCTATATGCGGGCGGAAAAGGTGATAAAGCCGTAAGCCATTTTCATCTACAACACACATGTTTTGGCGGATAAAATTATAAGCCTGTATCGCGTGTGTAAGCCAATCTGGGCGGGCAAAACAAAGGGCTAGACGAGCAAGCGTGGCAATCATCAAACCATACCAATCGGCTAAAATTTTATCATCACAGGGCGGGCGTGGTCGTTTGTTGCGGGCG
>JAPPQG010000085.1 GCA_028816945.1 Alphaproteobacteria bacterium | reverse complement strand
TTTGCTTTTGTTTTGCTATTCGCCATTCGCTATTCGCCATTCGCCCTAGTCCTAGCCTTTTGCCGCTTGCCTTTTGCCTTTGCCCTTTGATTGGTAAAAATTCTATTAAAATAACCGCCCAATTCGGCAAATAGATTTTAATAATGTTGAAAAACGCATAATTACGCGTTAAAGTCATTTATATTAAATATAATATTCATTTAATGTAATTTAGGTGGTTTAGATAGGAGTATGTAATGAATATTGGTATCAAGGGAGAAGCCGGTTTTAGCTTGACTGAACTTTTAGTTGTCGTGGCAATAACGAGTGTTTTGACAGCTATTAGTGTTGTGGGCTATCGGGGATATATTGACAGTACAAAAAAATCGGTTACTGAATCAAATACATTATATGTGCAACAATGGTTTCGTAGCACAGGCAGTGTCCGTGATGCGCGCCTAGATGTTAATCCAGCTGCTTGCCGAAATGAATCGACCAATACAGCACTTGGCTGTATAACTGCTTTGACGCAAACGGGTGGTCCATTTCAAGCTTTCAAAAATTCCTATAATGGAGATCGCCCCGCCGCCTCAACAATTCAGGCGCATTCGCCTAGTACGAATTGGACGCAAACCGCAAATAATGGCACCACCGCTTGCCCGACAGGCATAGAATTTGGCGATATTATTATTGAAATTGCATCGGGCGCCGGCGTAAATACCACTTATCAATTCTGGTATTGCGACCAAGGGCCGAGCAATAGTAAAAGGATTTTCACAAGAGATAATTGGGAAATTATCTGGTATTAACTCTGATATTCACTTTTGATATTAGCAAATTATGAAAGGAACTGTTTTACAACTGTTTTGGTTAATATGTCATATTGGCAACGGGTAAAAATATATTCTATAAAGGCACAATTTAATATATATGTTTTCATGTTATTGCTGTTTATATTTGCAAATAGAGCCAATTTATGATTTAAGAATAAGTCAGTGTGTTAGCACTGAATGTAACATGTAATATAAATGTAACATGATGATTGAGTTGTAGGTGGGTGTTTATTATGTGTAGGCGCAAGGATAGAGAAAGCGGGTTTAGTCTATCTGAACTTATTGTTACCCTTGGCATTATTGGCGTTTTAACAGCTATTAGTTTTGTCAGCTATCGCGGCTATATTGATGGTTCAAGACTATCGGTCACAATCGCTAATACTGAAACCTTATATAGATGGTTTTATGATGCGCAATCTAGGCGCAAAACGGCAGCGCAAATAAGCCCCCCTCAATGCTTGCCCGCTGCTGGAACAGCACTAGCTTGCGTTTCTGCTTTGGCAATTTATTCTGGTCCATTTAAGAGCCTCAGAAACCCTTATCATACTGGCCGCCTACCAGATGATGTTTTACATGGATATACGCCGTATGGTAATTGGACATATAATAACTCGCATGACATAAGAGCATGCCCTGTGGGTGTCTTACCGGGCGATATTATCATCGAATTTAGGCCAAATTCATCTGTCGATACAACTTATGAATTTTGGTATTGTGCGCCTAGTGATCAAGGCGATTTGAGGCTTTATACTAGATATGGTTGGTATATTACTTGGTAGCCCTAATTGTCTATAAAATTCATCAAAAACCAAAATTCTGCAATATGTTGCAATTTTATGTTTGCAAAGTGCATTAATTTATTGTCCAATAAGTCTGTTGCGTATCACGCCGTAAGCGTGATGAGTGTTTAGTTAAGGAGTATTTTTATGAATATTTTCAAGAATGAAAGGCAAGGCTTTAGCCTTACCGAACTTTTAGTCGTTATTGCGATAACGGGTGTTTTGGTCGCTGTGAGTGTCGTTGGTTATCAAGGCTATATTGATAGCACAAGAAAATCCGTCACAGAATCAAATGCATTATCTGTACAACAATGGTTTCGTAGCACAAGTAGTGTCCGCCAAGCTGCATTGGAAGTTAATCCAAGCGCGTGTCGCAATTTGCCTACGAATACGGCTGCTGGCTGTGTGGCATCTTTGACACAACCGGGCGGCCCTTTTCAGAATTTTAAGAATTCATATGATAATAGCCGCGCCCCGACTTCTACCGTCCAAGCACAGGCTCTCACAACCGGTTGGACGCAAGCTTCCGATAGTGGCACAACAGCTTGCCCGAGCGGTGTAGAACTTGGCGATATAGTGGTTGAAGTGCCAATCGCGGCAAGCGTCAATACGACTTATGAATTTTGGTATTGTGATAAAGGCAGTGGTGGCAGCAAAACGCTATATACAAAGGATAATTGGATTGTCACTTGGGAATAATTTTATTCATTGAGAATAATTTCATTCCCCAAACCTGTCTAATGATAGATGTTTGTTGCGTATCACGCAATTCGTGCGCGCGTGTTTTAAGTTAGGAGTATATTATGCGTATTTTTAGAAATGAAAAACAGGGCTTTAGCCTTACCGAACTATTAGTGGTTATTGCTATAACGGGTGTTTTAACGGCTGTGAGTGTCGTTGGTTATCAAGGCTATATTGATAGTACAAAAAAATCCGTCACAGAGGCAAATGCCTTATCTGTGCAACAATGGTTTCGTAGCACAGGCAGTGTGCGCCGCGCCGCATTGGAGGTTAATCCAAGCGCATGTCGCGATATACCCGCCAATAGTGCTGTCGGTTGTATAGCATCCCTGACACAAACGGACGGGCCTTTCCGCAATTTTAAGAATTCATATAATAGTAATCGTGCGTCTGCTTCTACGATCCAAGCACAAGCACCGACAAGCGGTTGGACGAAGGCGGCCAATAGTGGCATAACGGCTTGCCCGACTGGTATAGAAATTGGCGATATAGTGGTTGAAGTGCCAGTGGCTGCAAATGTCAATACGACTTATGAATTTTGGTATTGTGACAAAAATAATAGCGGTGCTAAACTCTTATATACAAAGGATAATTGGGATGTCACATGGGACTAGTTTCATGGGGATTAGTTTCATGGGGACTAATGTCATAGGGGATTAGTTTCATAGGGCCTAATTTCATAGGGGATTAGTTTCATGGGAACTAGTTTCATGGGGATTCGTGTCCCATGATCCTAATTGCATAGGGGTTTAATGTCACAGCTAGCTAATTTCATTAGCTCTACGCAAAGGGCGGCTTCGTGCCGCC
>JAPPQG010000033.1 GCA_028816945.1 Alphaproteobacteria bacterium | reverse complement strand
CTTGTTGATATTTTAATGCCAAAAATTGTAACACAAGACGACTCACAAGCCGCCCAATATAAAGAAAAATTACTAAAAGCCATGCCCGCCCTAAAAGAAAAAGCAAAAGATTTACACATGCTAACGGCACATGCTGCCTTTATATTTTCCAAACGCCCGCTTAATATAGATGAAAAAGGGGCAACACATGTGACGACTGATACATGCGCCTTATTGACACAATTATATCCGCTATTGAGTCAATTAGAGGATTGGACGAAAGATGAGATTAAAAATTCGATTGACGCTTTCCTCACCCAAACAGAGATAAAGCTTGGCAAATTTGCACCTGCTTTGCGCGCCGTCCTAACAGGGTCGGCAAATCCGCTGGGCATTTATGATATTTTAGCCATTTTAGGCAAAGAGGAAACATTGGCGCGGTTAGATAGCCATATAAAAGCACATAAAGACTCAAAATAGGCTGTTTTGCCGCAAACATTCTGCAATTTCACTATGGCATGTTGATATTATTTCGGCTATAATCCGCAAATTGAGGAGCAAAGGAACAAGGAAGACAAGGAAAACTATGACAAAAAGCCAACAAGACACAAAGCCTGCGCATTTACAACTACAAGATGAAAATTATGAACTTGCCATTTATGAGGGTAGTATTGGGCCAAGTGTGATTGATGTTGCCCGCCTTTATAGCGAAACAGGGCAATTTACCTATGACCCGGGCTATACTTCAACGGCTAGTTGCCGCTCTACCATTACCTATATTGATGGGGAAGAGGGCATATTGCTGCACCGCGGCTACCCGATTGAGCAACTGGCTGACAAGGGCAATTTTATTGAAACCTGCTTTCTATTGCTCTATGGCGAATTGCCGAATAAGCAGGAATTAACCGAATTTGAGGCGGCCATTACCAATCATACAATGGTGCATGAGCAGTTGGAGAAATTTTTTCACGGTTTCCGCCGCGACGCACACCCAATGGCAATTATGGTTGGCGTTGTCGGGGCTTTGTCTGCCTTTTACCACGATAGCACAGATATTAGCGATGCGGCACAAAGGCGCATTGCAAGCCGCCGCCTGATTGCTAAAATCCCAACCATTGCCGCGATGGCTTATAAATATTCTATCGGTCAGCCCTTTGTCTATCCGCGCAATGAATTAGATTATGCGGCTAATTTCCTCCATATGTGCTTTTCTGTGCCGTCCGAAGAACGCCCCGTTAATCCTGTTTTGGCGCGGGCAATGGATAGAATCTTTATTCTCCATGCGGACCATGAACAAAATGCCTCCACCTCAACCGTGCGTTTGGCAGGTTCGTCTGGGGCGAATCCCTTTGCCTGTGTGGCGGCGGGCATTGCGTGTCTATGGGGGCCGGCGCATGGCGGCGCCAATGAAGCGGCACTTGATATGCTAGCAGAAATAGGCTCTGTCGACCGCATTCCCGATTATATCGCCCGTGCCAAAGATAAAGATGACCCATTCCGCCTTATGGGGTTCGGTCATCGGGTGTATAAAAATTATGACCCGCGCGCCCGTGTGATGCAAAAAACCTGCCATGAAGTGCTTGAAGAACTTGGCATTAAAGGCGACCCCCTGCTTGATGTGGCTATGGAGTTAGAAAAAATTGCCCTTAATGATAATTATTTTGTTGAAAAGAAACTTTACCCGAATATCGATTTTTATTCGGGCATTACATTAAAGGCGATTGGCTTTCCGTCCGATATGTTTACCGTTCTATTTGCCCTTGCCCGCACGGTTGGTTGGATAGCGCAATGGAATGAAATGATTGAAGACCCAAGCCAACGCATTGGACGGCCGCGCCAGCTTTATGTTGGCGCAACACAGCGCGACTATACCCCGCTTGATAAACGCTAGATTTTAGCAAGCTCTAAAACTTTATCCGCCGCATTTTGCAATGGCTCTTTATTTTTTGCCTGCATGGCATTATCCGCCTGCATAATGTCTTGCAATTCGGCAAAGGCTGCCGATTGGGAATCGTGCAACCCTTCTGCATTGGTTAATAAACCATATAAAGCAGGGGCTAAAAGCGTAGCCGTGCAACGCTCCATAAGATATTCAGGCACAACAGGCTTATCCAAAATAAGATTAGGCAAAACCACAGAGGGCGTTTGTACAATGCGCCGCAAAACATATTCCAAAATAATATCCGCCTTATAAGCGACAATCATAGGCAGATTAGCAAGGGCGAGTTCAAGCGTGGCCGTGCCAGAGGCAGTCAAGGCCGCCCGTGCCACATCAAATAAAGCAGTTTTATCTGTCTCATCTGCTACCAATTCCACTTTAAGCGGCCAATTTGCGACACCCATTGCAACTTGCTGCTGCACATGCGGGACAACAGGCACGCCAACCCGCAACCCATTTAAGCGTGGTGCAAGCAGGCGTAGTGTTTCACCAAATATCGGCAAAAGTCGTTTGATTTCACTTATGCGACTGCCCGGCAAAACGGCAAGCAATGTTTCATTATCGTTAATCGCAAAACGGGCGCGGAAATTTTGCGCCTCACTTTGCGCTTGCGCCTCCCTTTGCATTTGCGCCGATGAAAGCATGCGTTTCACCAATGGATGGCCGACATAGGCACAAGGCGGGCCACCTAATTGCTGAAAGACGCGCGGCTCAAACGGCAAAAGGGCTAGCACATAATCAAAATAATTTGTCATATGGCGCGCCCGCCTATGTCGCCACGCCCAAACAGTCGGCGCAACATAAGCAATAATCGGCAAATCAGGTAATTGTTTTTTAATGCGGCGGGCGACACGGTGCGTAAATTCGGGGCTGTCAATAAGCACAAGCGCATGCGGCTTGGCGCGGCACACATAAGCAACCGTCTCACGAATGCGGCGCATAATTGGCACAAGGCGCGGCACAATCTCACGCAAACCCATAACAGCAATATCCGCCATAGGAAAAATAGAGTTTAAGCCTTGCGCCGCCATAGAGGGGCCGCCTATGCCCGATATAAGAAGGTCGGTTTTGCGGGCGCGCAACTCTTTTATCAGTTCGCCGCCAAGCGCATCGCCTGAACTTTCCCCCGCAATGATTATAATATGCGGCTTATTATCCATTTATGTCCCTACTTTTGCTTCATCAAACTCGGGCGCGGTTTTTTCTACGCCAAGCAAAAATAAGCCT
>JAPPQG010000150.1 GCA_028816945.1 Alphaproteobacteria bacterium | reverse complement strand
GGAATTTGCCATAATGATATTTTACTTGTGCCATAGATGCTGCCTTTCCTAATCCCTTAGCATTCTCCACCAAATGGGGGTGGCTATGATGAGGGCGAGCAGGGCATACCAATACCAATTTAGGCATAATAGGCCCGGCCATAATTTAGCCAATGCTAATATCGCGCTTGCGACACTCAATTTTATCAGTGAAATATCATACCAGCGAAAATGCTTGATTTTGCTGTCTGCCCATTGCCATATCGTCATGTTATGCCCTTTGCTATGTCCTTTGCTGTTCTCTTTACTGTTCCCTTTTCTATTTCATTTTTTGGCATTTTCCGCTATCATATATCCCCCTATCACTTTGTCTATATCTTTATCTGTGTCTTTTTCATGTCTTTTTCTATGCCTTTATCGCTTATCTCTGTTTTATGCAAATGGCTTTTGCTTGCCCCGATATGGCTTTATCGTTGGTGCATTTCGCCCTTTACGCCGCCTGCCTGTCGTTTTCAGCCCGTTTGTTCGGCCTATGCGATAGAGGCGATTCGCCGCCATGGGGCGTGGTTTGGATTTTGGCTAGCCGTCAAACGTCTTTCCCGCTGTCATGCGTGGGAAAAATTAGGCGGCAAACAAGGTTTTGACCCCGTGCCGATTGCAGTTTTGCCCGTCACTTGGTATGCAGTGTGGCGTATCAAAGGGCATGAAGATGAAAACAAGCAGAAAGAGCAGAAAGCACAGAACAAACAAGAAGCGTAACAAATATAATGGATAAAAATATGATTAAATTGACTTTACCCGATGGGGCAAGCCGTGAATTTGATGCCCCGCTAGATGGATTTGCCTTTGCGAAAACCATTTCCAATTCGCTTGCCAAAAAGGCGCTTGCGTTAAAGCGGGATAATGAGCTCGTGGATTTATCGACAATGCTAGACAAAGATGCCCATGTGCAGGTGATAACGGCCGCTGACCCCGAAGGCTTGGAGTTGCTACGCCATGATGCGGCGCATATTATGGCCGAAGCCGTCCAAGAACTTTTCCCCAATACACAGGTCACCATTGGGCCAGTGATTGAAAATGGCTTTTATTATGATTTTGCCCGTGCCGAACCCTTTACCACTGATGATTTGGCAAAAATTGAAGCCCGTATGCATGAAATTGTCGCCCGTGATGAAACCATTAGCCGTGAAATATGGGAGCGAGAGGCGGCCATTACGCATTTTAAGGAAATTGGCGAAACCTATAAGGCAGAAATTATTGCCGCCATACCGGCGGGCGAGCCGATTAGCATTTATCAACAGGGGAATTGGAAAGACTTATGCCGCGGCCCGCATTTGCCATCCACAGGCAAGCTTGGCAAAGCTTTCAAATTAACCAAATTAGCGGGCGCTTATTGGCGCGGCGATAGTAAAAATGAAATGCTACAACGCATTTACGGCACATGCTGGGCGAATGAAAAAGACTTAAAAGATTATCTGCATATGCTTGCCGAAGCCGAAAAGCGCGACCACCGCCGCATTGGCAAGGAAATGAATTTATTCCATTTACAAGAGGAAGCGCAAGGCATGGTGTTTTGGCACGAAAAAGGCTGGACGCTTTACCGTGTCATTGAATCCTATTTGCGGCGCAAATTAGAACAGCATAATTATTTAGAAGTGCGCACGCCACAACTTGTTGATAGGGGGTTGTGGGAAATGTCGGGCCATTGGGAAAAATTCCGCGAACATATGTTTGTCTCTGAAACAGATGATGCGCGCCAATTAGCTGTTAAGCCGATGAATTGCCCCTGTCATATTGAGATTTTCAAACGCGGCCTAAAAAGCTATCGCGATTTGCCTTTGCGTATGGCTGAATTTGGCTCTTGTCATCGCTATGAGCCGTCAGGGGCGTTGCATGGTTTGTTAAGGGTGCGCGCTTTTACACAAGATGATGCGCATATTTTTTGCACCGAAGCGCAAATTACCTCTGAGACAGAAAGTTTTTGTCGCCTCTTGCGTGAAATATATGAAGATATGGGTTTTCCCGATATACATGTTTTATTTGCTGACCGCCCGTTAGAGCGTGTGGGCGATGATGCGGTTTGGGATAAGGCAGAGCAGGCTTTGCTAGATGCAGTGCGCGCTACTGGTTTGCCCTATGATTTGAATCCCGGCGAAGGGGCATTTTACGGCCCGAAAATTGAATTTAATTTGCGCGATGCGATTGGCCGCTCTTGGCAATGCGGCACATTACAGGTTGATTTCAATCTCCCGTCAAGGCTGGGCGCAACCTATATTGGTGAAGATGGCAATAAGCATATCCCCGTCTTATTGCACCGCGCTATTTTAGGCAGTCTTGAGCGTTTTATTGGCATTTTGATAGAGCAATATGAGGGTAAATTTCCGCTTTGGCTTGCCCCTTTGCAAATTATGGTTTGCCCGATTACAACCGATATAGATGATTATGCGGTGCAAGTGGCTAAACAGTTGCGGCTTGCTGGTTTGCGCGTGGCAACGGATTTACGCAATGAAAAGATAAATTACAAAGTGCGGGAACATTCAGACGGCAAAATCCCTGTTATTTTGGCTGTTGGCCGGCGGGAGGCGGAAAATGACACTGTCTCTATGCGCCGTCTAGGCTCACGGGAACAATCTGTACTATCCTTAAAAGAGGTGACAGATTTATTAGCCAATGAGTCCCGCCCGCCTGATTTGCGCTAATCAATTTCTTTTTCAATGCTTAATTGAATCGAAACCGCAAAGCAATGGTTAGATATTCCTCCCGCGGCAAAGTTGGATGCACACGGTCATGCCCCCATTTTACCAATAATTGATTTTTAGGAGAAAATGGTATGGCAATTTCCCAAAACCATTGATGCACATTATGATTATAAAAAGCGCGCGTTTGCCCATCAACGCGTTCATAGGCAATATACCATGCGTTTAACCCAATCTCTATGCGCGAGGTCAATTCGAAACTTTTGTCACCTTGCGGCCATAGGCTCATTTTGCTATTTATTTCAGTATAAAGATAAATAGGATAAGCAGAATTGCTTTCAATTTTATCAGCCAAGCCAATCGATAATTGAAAATTTATATCATCATCACGGTTCCCATTAAAACCAAATCCTGCTTGCATGGATGAAACGAGTTCGCGGTAGGGCTTTTCTCCTTGACTTAAATTTTGCC
>JAPPQG010000209.1 GCA_028816945.1 Alphaproteobacteria bacterium | reverse complement strand
CAGACCAACCGCACCACCCCGCGCGTGTTGTTAATCGCCCGCCAATTCGCTTGTTCGGGGTCAAATTGGACAAACAGATAACCCGGAAATATAGGCCGCTTAACCTGCTTAATTTGGCGTGCATGGCGCACAGATAAGTCACGCATAGGCATAAATACTGCAAAACCCTGTTGGCGCAAATTAGTGACTGCTTGCGTAAAGCCGCCCGTTTTAATTTGTGCCAAATACCAGTTTGGCCGATAATCGGGCCTGTGGTTGGGCGGGTTATTTTTTAACTTATGCTTTGTTTGCATGATATTTATCCATTTATTCTATCAAAAACATTATCAAAGACGCAAACTAGGTTTATCATTTTTACCCTTTTCAGTCTTTTCTCCCTTTTCCCTTCTTATTGTCTTTTCTGCTTTCGCCGTTTCTTTTAGTTCAGCCTCTAATGCAAAAATTTCTTCACTTAATAATTCATATTCTTGCATTTTACGGCGCAGAAATTTTGCTGTTAATTTGGATTTCTCCTTCACCCCTTTTGGTGTAAGTAAATAAGCATAGGCAAGTTTATTTTCATTATTTTTGAAATTTCCAACCTTGACGAGACCTTTTTTAATCAAAGCATTGAGGCAAAAATTGACACTGCCAAGACTCATGCCAATCGTCCGCGATAGGTTGCGTTGGCTATGCGGGGGTGATTTTGCAATCGCCGACAAAATCTTAAAAGATGTATCGTCTTTTGGTTTTTTCCTATTCATAGAGATTAAATAAGCCTAGCTAAATCGACAACTGTCAAAACTAAAAATACACTTTCATTCTCATTATTTCATTTTCATTATTTCCATTCATGCTCACCTTTGCCCGCGCTACCGCAGGTCGGGTGAAAATACGCCAACCACTTAAACGCGACAAATATCGCCCAAAACCTTATATGTTCAAGGCATGAACATAATTGCCAAAATATATCAAAATGCAAGCAAATTATGCAAATTTTATTTGCCAAAGGGCAAATTTAGTGTATAAGAGGCCGATTTTGATATTTCGCTGAAATGAAAATCATACACCTAATTGAAAACCCAACTAAAATAATGGTTGAAACAAATAATGGCTAAACACATGACCGAAAAAGACCCAAATAGACCAACATACCCATTTGATGAGGATATCAGCCTATTTGATATCTGGCATACATTATGGCGAGGAAAAATATTCATTATTGGCATAAGTGCCATATTTGTCCTTTTTTCAATTTTATATTTACTGCCGATCGAACAGCAATATGAAAGCGAGATTTTTATTGATTTTAGACTATCGCGCCCCGATAGCCTGTCATCTATTGCACTCGATATACGAGACCTATTCGAGGATAAGAAAACATATAATGAATGGGCTAAGCCTGATAGTGTTCTTCAATTTTCGCATATTGATAAAACCGCAGACATTGAAGGTTTTTTATATGCACTTGACGAAGGAAATCCTGACATTACCGTTGCAATGGTCAACAGAAAAAAATATTTTTTCATTATCCGCGATAAGGACGCAGATTTAATTGCAGATGTAAAAAATTATGCTGATTTTTTGAATGAAAAACTCACTGATGAATATAAAAGAAAAACCCTTGCAGACCTTGCCCTTTTGGACGAGCAAATAGAATTAGCTAAACAAGGAGAAAATTTTGCAAGTCTTGTGCAAACAAGATTAAAATTCAAAAAATATTTAGCAGAGCTTGAAGCAGGCAAAAAAGCCCTTCGCATCCACCTACCTACGCCGCCTCGATCTATCTCCTCCAACAACCCCAAGGTAACAGTAATAATCGCCGCCATATTAGGGGGTATTATAGGGTGCGGTCTTGTCTTAGTTTATGATGGTTATAAAACCTATCGGCAAAATAAAGCGACAACAGCCTAAAAAGCCAACTGATAGTTATAAGTGATAGGGAGCAATGGTGGGCGATACTGGGATTGAACCAGTGACCTCTGCCATGTCAAGGCAGCGCTCTCCCGCTGAGCTAATCGCCCATTTGCAAATATTATTTTAACATATTATAGTCTATAAATTGTTATAAGTCATTTGACTATACAGATAAATGACAATTAGACTATAATTAGCCTAGCGGCTATGAAACAGGCAAATGGGACGGCAAAATGGATAAGCACGATAACACCCCCCCTTATGATGCGCCTTATGATATATATGAGCCGCAAGCACAAAGTGGCGCGGCTTTATGGATTGTCTCTTCGCCACATAGTGGCACAGTCTATCCCGCCGCCTTTATTGCTGCTTCACGGCTTAATAAGCATGATTTACGCCGTTCAGAAGATGCCTATATTGATACATTATTGGCCGATTTACCCAATCAAGGGGCGATTGTGTTAGCGGCACGGTTGGCACGGGCTTATTTGGATTTGAACCGTGAGCCTTATGAGCTTGACCCCGCCATGTTTAAGGACAAATTACCTGCCTATGTGAATAGTTATTCACCGCGTGTGCGGGCCGGGCTTGGCACAATCGCCCGCCTTGTTGGCGAACAATTACCCATTTACCGTGAAAAATTATCCTTTGCCGAAGCCGAAGCGCGGATTGCCGCCGTCTATAAGCCTTTTCACAATAAGCTCAAAAGCCTGCTAGATGCCGCCCAAGCCACACATGGCACAGCCTTTCTGCTCGATATTCACTCCATGCCATCTGCCCTGCCTACCCCCCAGCCCGCGCACAGGCCGAGCATACACAAACAAGATAAAGCAGCTTTTATGCCCGATATTATTTTAGGCGATAGGCACGGCACATCTTGCCACCCCGCCCTAACCCAGTCTGTCAAAGCCTATTTCACAGATTGCGGCTATCACACAATATGTAATAAATTCTATACAGGTGGCTATATTACAGCCCATTACGGCCAACCTAGCCAACACAGGCATGCCCTACAAATTGAAATTGCCCGCCGCCTCTATATGGATGAAAAAACCTATGCCCCGCTCGACACACTCACCCAACTAAAAGCAGATTTAAGCGGTCTGCTGAAATATTTACGCAAAAAAGAAAATACTTTGCTTGCCACCATAAATAAACACGCCAACCAAACCCGCCCAGCCGCCGAATAATGTTGCCGCATAATGCCATCACAAGCCGACATACAAACCTATCTAGACTTTGCCGTCATTTTAG
>JAPPQG010000009.1 GCA_028816945.1 Alphaproteobacteria bacterium | reverse complement strand
AAAACCGACATGGTCCTGTAAAAACAATTGAAATGGACTTTGACGCAAAATATACGCGCTTCAAAGACTTTATTGATGAAAGCCGTCTCCCAGAAAGCCACGACCATTTTTCAGCGGATGATGATATTGACCCCCTATCAACAGAATGACCCTCTCGATCAGGCCGTTTTAACCATTGATTTAGCAGCCCTTATTGCCAATTATCACTGGCTAGATAAGCAGGCAGGCAAGGCAGAGACGGGCTGTGTCGTCAAAGCCAATGCTTATGGGCTAGGGGTTGGCGAAATTGCCGAAACGCTTTTAGAGGCGGGCTGTCAAACATTTTTTGTCGCCCAAGCAAAAGAAGGCAAAACTTTGCGGGAGGTGACAAAAACAGCCACGATTTATATTCTCAATGGCTTACCGATTGGCAGTGCGGCATGGCTTGCAAAACATGAGCTGCGCCCCTGTCTTAACGCGCCTGCCGAACTTGCCGAATGGGCTGCATTTTGTGAGGCAGAAAAACAAGCCTATCCTGCCGCCCTGCATATTGACACAGGCTTTAACCGATTAGGATTTAGTGAAGCGGAATTGGCGGCATTAGCCGAAATCGACTCTCATTTTACGCCAAGCCTTATTATGAGCCATTTAGCATGTGCCGATATGTCCGACCACCCGATGAATGCCACACAATTAGCCCGCTTTCAAAATGCCATAAAACATTTTCCCAATAGCAAAGCCTCTCTTGCCAATTCAGCAGGCATATTATTGGGCGATGCCTATCATTTTGACATGGTGCGGGCAGGCATTGGCCTATATGGTAGCATGCCTTATAGTGATGAAAAGCAAGGGCAGCGGGGGCAACAGAAACAAAAAGCGCAACACGAGCAAAAAGGGCAACAAGAACAACAGGGACAACATGCGCGCGCCCAGTTACAACCCGTTATCACCCTGCAAGCCCCAATTCTGCAAATACGGACTGTCAAAGCAGGCGAAACGGTTGGCTATGGGGCAGGTTTTACGGCTGAAAAAAATATGCGGATTGCCATTCTCGCTATTGGCTATGGTGATGGCTATATGCGCCAAATAAGCGAAACCCGCCCGCCCTTTGCGCAAGCCGCCTATAATGGCACACAACTGCCAATTATTGGCCGTATTTCTATGGATTTATTAGCCGTAAATATATCTGCCCTGCCCGAAGCGCAAGCCCAGCGCGGCACTTTATTAGAACTTATCGGGGCGCAAATCCCATTAGATGAGACCGCCCAGCAGGCGGGGACAATTTCTTATGAAATTCTCACACGACTTGGCACACGCGCAAGACGAGTCTATAAAGCATAGAGTCGCCCGATAGAATAAAACGCAAAATAGTATAAACTCTATAATCATATATAATTATCACAGGAGATTGTTTTGAACCCACTTGCCAAAATCGGACATTATACACTTGGCTTCCTCACCCATACGGGGCGGCTTTGTGTGTTTATGGCACAGGCTGTTTTGGCTATGTGCCAACCACCCTTTTATTTCCGCTTGATTGGCCAGCAAATTTTACGCATTGGCTATTTCTCTCTCCCTGTGGTTGCCCTAACATCTTTTTTTACGGGCGGCGTCTTAGCTTTACAAATTTATTATGGCGGTAATGAGTTTAATTCAGAAACCATTGTTGCAAGCATTGTTGCGCTTGGCATTACGCGCGAACTTGGCCCCGTGCTTGGCGGGTTAATGGTAGCAGGGCGGGTGAGTTCGGCCATTGCTGCTGAAATTGGCACAATGCGGGTGACCGAACAAATTGACGCCCTAACGACTTTATCCACAAACCCATTCAAATATCTTGTTGCGCCGCGCCTGCTTGCTGCCATTTTATGCCTGCCTGTATTGGTTTTGCTTGCCGATATTATTGGTGTCATGGGCGGGTTTATTGTTGGCACACAAACGCTAGATTTCAATGCCGCAACTTATATCCAACGCACAATAGATTTTCTCGAATTTGACGATATAAATTCTGGCCTTATTAAATCGGCAGTATTTGGTTTTATTATTGCTATTATGGGTTGTTATAATGGTTATTATAGTGCAGGCGGCGCACAAGGTGTCGGGCGGGCAACAACAAATGCTGTTGTTAGTGCCTCTATTCTTATTCTATCAGCCAATTATATTATGACTTCGCTGTTTTTCTCTTCATAGTAAATAAATTATGAGTAGCTAAATTATGATTGAATTGGCAAATATACATAAAAGTTTCGGCCCAAAGCATGTTTTACAAGGCATTGATTTAACTGTCGAAAAAGGGGAGTCCCTTGTTGTGATTGGCGGCTCGGGAAGTGGCAAATCGGTTATGATGAAATCCATTATTGGCTTATTGCGCCCCGAACAAGGCTCAATCCGTATCAATGGGGTTGAAACAATCGGCATTTCCGCCCGCCAACGCGATAAAGTCAATCGGCAATTTGGCATGCTATTTCAACACGGCGCATTGCTGGATAGTCTGCCCGTTTGGCAAAATGTCGCCTTTGCTGTGCGCCAACAAAAAAATATTAGCACCGCCCAAGCCCGCGCCATCGCACAAGAAAGCCTATCGCTTGTTGGATTAGGGGCAAAATTGCTCGACCTTTATCCCGCTGACTTATCAGGCGGTATGCATAAATGCGTCGGCCTTGCACGGGCGATTGCCGCAAAGCCCCCTATTCTTTTCTTTGATGAGCCAACAACAGGGCTTGACCCTGTTATGACCGATATTATCAATCATTTAATCCGTGATTGTGTGCGTGAATTGGGCGCAACCACTTTAACCATTACCCATGATATGAGTAGTGCGCGCATTATGGCAGACAAGGTCGCTTTTCTCTATCAAGGCAAAATTATTTGGGTTGGCACAGAAAAAGAAATGACAAATAGTGATGACCCATTCCTTCATCAATTTGTCAATGGCTTGGCCGATGGCCCAATCGCAACGGAGGGAGTCATAGAAGAAGAAAGGGAAAGAGGCAGGCAAGAAGAAAGAGCAGAAGGAAGGGGAAAAGAAAGGGCAGAAGAGCAAAATGGCGCGCCATGAAAAAGAATATGTTTGCCAATCATGCGGCTCGGTAAGTTATAAATGGTCGGGCAAATGTGAAAATTGCGGCGCGTGGAATACATTGATTGAAGAAAAAGCCCGCCCCGCCCCGCCAACGGGGCGCGGCACAC
>JAPPQG010000122.1 GCA_028816945.1 Alphaproteobacteria bacterium | reverse complement strand
AAATCTCGCCATCTTCTTCTCATAGTCTGTCCTTTCAAAGAGTGACTCATAATTTAATAATAATATAGTATATTATGGACGCAAAATCAAAGGAAAAAGTTATTTTCCTTTATAAACAAAGGCTTGCCTAATAGATTATGCCTTTTCCCATTTGCCTTGTGGGGTTTGGCGGTAATAAGTGGTTGTGAGGCCTTTTTCTTTGGCTTGTTGCCAATGGGTGCGGGCGGCTGTGACGGCTGTTGCATCGCCACCGTCAAATATATGCACGCATCGCTCAAATTCGGCAATATCGGCACGCACCGCGCCATCGACCAGAAATAAAATTTGCGCCTGATTAGGGGTCTCTGTCTCACTTGTTAGCCAAATCGGTTGGCGGGCAGCTTCGCCATCGGTAGCACAGCCATGCGGTAAAAAACTATCTTCCCGATAAGTCCATAAATGCGCATTTAATGCCTTCACGCGCTCGTCTGAACCTGTTTGCACAACCACACGCCAACCGCGTTTGAGGCTGGCTTCTAATAATTGCGGTAAAGCCTGCTCCAATGATTGGCGTTCAAGGTGATAAAATAGCATTTCCGTCATCATGCGCCCCTTTCACCTATTATGGCTTACCCCTCATAATAATCGCTTACAAAGCGGTTTAAGAGTTTGACGCCAAAGCCACTGCCCCAAGACTGATTGATAGGTGATTTTGGCGCGCCCATAGCCGTGCCAGCAATATCCAAATGCGCCCAATCAATATTATTGACAAAACGCTGTAAAAATTGCGCGGCTGTCGAAGAGCCTGCATAACGCCCGCCTATATTTTTCATATCCGCATTAGGCGTATCTATCATTTTGTCAAATGTCTCATGGAGCGGCATGCGCCAGACTTTTTCGCCCTCGTTTTGCCCTGCTACCTCTAAACGCTTGCATAATGTGTCGCTATTGGAAAACATCCCCGCATATTCCTGCCCGAGTGCAATCAATATAGCACCCGTTAAGGTTGCAAGGTCAATCATACATTGTGGCTTAAACCGCTTTTGCGTATACCATAAAGCGTCCGCTAGCACTAAACGCCCTTCGGCATCTGTGTTTAAGATTTCAATTGTTTGGCCTGACATAGACTTAACAATATCGCCCGGCCGCTGAGCTGTGCCAGACGGCATATTTTCCACAAGGCCAATCACACCAACCACATTCGCCTTTGCCTTGCGGGCGGCAAGCGCATGCATAAGGCCTGTGACAGCGGCCGCCCCGCCCATATCGCCGCGCATATCCTCCATATTGGGGGACGGCTTAATAGAAATACCGCCTGTGTCAAAACAGACACCTTTGCCAATAAAGGCAATCGGCTGTTTGGTTTTGCCTGCCCCCTGCCATTGCATAATGACTAATTGGCTAGGCTGGATACTGCCCTGCCCGACCCCTAATAAGGCCCCCATGCCGAGTTGTTTTAATTTGGTTTCACCAAACACTTCAACCTTGACGCCAAGTTTCGCAAGGGCGCGTGTGCGTTTCGCAAAGTCAGGAGGCGTTAGCACATTCGCCGGCTCATTAACCAAATCACGGGCAAGGCAAATCCCCGCCGCAACATGTTTAAGCGGAGCAAAAGCTTTGCGGGCGGCCGTGGGCTTTTCAACCCCCAAAACAAGATTTTGCGTTATTTTTGGCTTTTTCTTACCCTTTGGGGCTGTTTTATATTTAGCAAACTGATAATGACGCAATAATGCACCCAAAGCCACATGGGCGGCCAACTGGGTGGTCTTTTTTTCACCATCCTCTCTTCTTATTATTTCCGACGGTATATCAAATAGCACAGTTATATTATTTTCCGCCTTCGCCTTTGCGCTTGTTTTTGCGTTGTCAGCAGGCGTGCAGATAGAAGCGATAAGCCCGCCCGTCCTTTCCAAGTCAAGGGGGGTTAGTAGCCCGCCCGTATTAAGCCCAACTAGCACAATGCGCTCTAATTTGCTATGGGCGGGGGCTAATAGCGATAGGCTGGTTTCCTTTTTGCCTTCAAAGCCTTGACTTTTGACTGCTCTGGCAAGCGCGCCTTTGGTTCTTTTATTTATTTGTTTGCCATATTTGCCGAGCTCTTTGCTATTTGTAAGTAGAACAAAAGTGCCGCTGGCAGGCAAGGCGGGGGGCTTAAAACGGATATTCATAAATGCGCTCCTTTGAATAATTGCACTCATTATAAAATTGCGTATCGCAAAATTGGTTTAAGCAAGCCCTTATTTTGGCTTGCCTAAAATGCACCCTAATATATAGATTTACGCTCTGCAAGATAGGGAATTTAGCAACCCGCTAGCAAATGGCTAGAATTTGTGCTAAATGATATAAATTATAGCATAATCGGATTCCCTTAGGGATTCTATAAATAATTGGGGGTTTTATAAACGCATGTCGCGATTTTCTGTATATCTCCTGCACCAAATGCTCGGCCCTATTTTGCTGATTACCTTTATGTTGAGCGGTATGGCATGGGTTATCCAAACCGTGCGCCTGCTTGAACTGATTGCGGGGCAAACTGATTCAGTCCTAATTTATTTTGGCCTCCCCCTATTGACCCTGCCGCGCATGCTGACATTCGTCCTGCCTATATCGCTCTTCTGTGGCATTATTTGGGCTTTTACAAAACTCATGCAACATAGTGAATTGATTATTATGTTGGCAACCGGCCAAAGTCGCTGGCAATTAGCAAAGCCCGCTATGATATTGGCGATTATAAGCGGCTTGATGATTGGCATAATGAATTTATGGCTCAGCCCGCTCGCTTTACAAGAATTACGCAATTATCGCGTAAAATTACAAAATGATTTAGCGCGTATATTGATTAAAGAAGGCACATTCCACAATCCCGCAACAAGGCTGACAATTCATAGCAAAGAGCGCAAAGCCAATGGCATTTATAGCGGGCTTGTTTTGCACGATGCACGCCGAGCAGATAGTATATTGACATATATTGCCCGTGAAGGCACTGTTATTAAAAATGAAAATGGCGTTTATTTTCTGCTTATTGATGGCAGTATTTATGGCATGGGGGAAAAGCCGCCGCCAAAGATTTTGCACTTTGAACAATATGTTTATGATTTAGATGCCGTCATAAAACCGCCTGTTAATGTTCGCTATGAGCTTAAAGAACGGTATTTAACGGATTTGCTAACCCCTAACACAAATAATGAAAATT
>JAPPQG010000043.1 GCA_028816945.1 Alphaproteobacteria bacterium | reverse complement strand
AAGCGGCTAACCCTATTTGCCAACGCATAATATAGCCCCTTATATTAGCCTATCGGGGCAGATAATGAAACAGCCCCGATTACAGTAGTTCCAATTAAACAGCTAATAGTGCCAAGAGGCTTGCCTCTGACGGCTGGGCGGCTGTCCAAATCGGGCAGAAGCCAGCGCGGGCGGCCCGCTCAGCAATGGCGGGGGAGAGACAAATGGCAGCCATATTAGGCAAATAAGCAGTAAGCCCTGCTTGTTCGGCTAGGTGGCAAAATATATCGGCACTACGGCTAGAATAAAATAGCACACCATCCACCCCGCCTTGTTGCAGGCCGCCTTGCTGTATAAGGGCGATAAGGTCAGGCGGCAGGCTTTGGCAGGGCTGGGCGCGGTATAGCATAATCTGTTCCGCCTCAATCCCGCCCTCAATAAGCAAATGGCATAAATTACCCGCTTGGTGTTGCCCTGTAATATGAATGAGTTTGCCCTTTGGCGGGCGGGCTAAAATCATATCGGCAAATTGGGCGACCCCGCCCGTGCTTTCAATAATATCCGTAAAGCCTGCTTGCGCGCAAGCCGCCGCGGTGGCCGCGCCAATCGCATAAACCGTTTTCGCTTGATAGGAGGTGTTTTTATTTTGCGCGTCAAAAGCGCGCACCCCATTCGCACTGGTAAAAGCAAAAGCCGCAATTTGCTGGGCTTGCGGCAGACGGGCTTGCGGGGTGGGTGTAATGATTAGCATGGGACAGCTGGTTGTTTTATGCCCTAAGGCTTGCAATTTAACGCCAAGCGCGGCGGCATCTGTTTGCGGGCGGGTGATTAAAATATGCATAGAACTATCTATTATCGTTTTCATATAGATTCATTATTTGGTTATTGGGCTTGACTGTTGGACTTGCGACAGGGCGGCGACAAGGTCGGGGGCTTGTTTATGTATTTGTTCGGCAATTTGTTTGCCGAGTGTTTCGGCTTGGTCGAGCGGCGCGCTTGCTTTTGCTTCGGCGCAAGTTTGGCCGTCCTCAGCTAAAAGGCGGGCGGTTAGCTGCAACATATTATTTTCATATTGGACAAAAGCAGCAATCGGCATATGGCACGAACCACCAAACTGGGCTAGAAAAGCCCGTTCGGCCGTCACACAAGCAGCACTCATGGGGCAATGCAGGGGCGCAAGCAAAGCTTGTAAATCTCTATCATCGGCGCGGGTTTGTAAGCCAAGCGCACCTTGCCCCGCCGCTGGCAACATAATAGCAGGTGGTAAAATGGTTGAAATGACATGTGCCATACCAAGCCGTTTGAGACCCGCAACCGCTAACACAATAGCATGTAATTTAGGAGCATGTAATTTAGTCTGCTGTAATTTGGCAAGCCGTGTCTCTATATTGCCGCGTAGGGGTTGGAATTGCATATTGGGATAATGCGCTAAAATTTGTGCTTTGCGGCGCAAAGACGAAGTGCCAATTTGCGTCTCGTTTTGTGTCGGGGCAGATAGGCTTTCCAAACCGTCCTTTTGCCCTTCTGCCAAAATTAACGCATCGCGCGCATCGACACGCGGCGGCACGCACGCCAAAATTAAATCATCTGGTAGGCGCGCAGGCAAATCTTTGAGCGAATGAACGGCTATATCAAATTGCTTCGCCCGTAAGCCCTGTTCGAAAACTTCGGTAAATGCACCCTTGCCGCCTATGTCAGCCAATGGGGGCAGGGGCTTATTATTCTCGATGGCTTTGTTTATATCATCGCTTATATTATCGCCGCGGGTTTTAAGCGGTATAATTGGCACGCGTGCCGCGTCCCACCCATGCGCCGCACATAGGGCTTGCTGGACTTGGCGGGCTTGTATTTGCGCCAAAGGGGAGCGTCTTGTCGCGATACGGATTAGGCGGGGTTGGGGCATATTAAACGGGGCTGAGGCATATTAGGCAGGGTTGGGACAAATTAGGCAGAGCATGGCTGGACTCGTGCAAAGTGATTCAATAAAACAATAAACGCATATGATTATAAACCATAAGGCATTATAAAAGATAAGACATTATAAACGATAGATTGGCGCGGATAATTTTATTATTGGCAATCGAGAAAAGAGAAAAAGAGAGCAAAAGAGAGAAAATGCCCCTTACTGTGCTTGGGATTGAGACAAGTTGTGATGAAACAGCGGCCGCACTTGTGCGTTTAGATACGGCACAGGCAGACGGGCCTGGGCAGATTTTGTCTAACATTGTATTGAGCCAAACCAAAGCCCATGCTAGCTATGGCGGTGTTGTGCCAGAAATTGCGGCGCGTAGCCATATTACAAGTCTCGACATTATCATCCACGAAGCCTTGCAAACAGCCAATTATAAAGTGGCACAATTAGACGCGATCGCCGCCACCGCCGGCCCAGGCTTAATTGGCGGGCTTATGGTTGGCATGGTTGTTGGCAAAACGCTTGCTTTGGCAAGCCATAAACCGTTCCTTGCCATTAACCATTTAGAAGCCCATGCGCTTACTGTGCGACTGACACAGGGCCTCTCATTTCCCTATCTGTTATTGCTTATATCGGGCGGGCATTGCCAATTAGTGAGTGTTGAGAAATTAGGCGATTATATATTATATGGCAGCACATTGGACGATGCGCCGGGCGAAGCTTTTGATAAGGCGGCGAAATTATTAGGGCTTGGCTATCCGGGCGGACCAGCGGTCGAAGAACACGCCAAACAAGGCACGCCAATAGCAATTGATTTACCCCGTCCGCTAACAGGCGATGGGGGGTGTGATTTTTCTTTTTCCGGTCTCAAAACAGCTTTGCGCCACCGTGCCAAAGCATTAGAGCCTGTCGCCAAACAGCAAGTGGCGGATTTAGCTGCTAGTTTTCAAACCGCGATTGCCGATTGCCTATGTGAGCGCACGCAAAATGCGTTTCAGCGTTTCCAAGCCACCCATAAACCGCAAAAATTACAATTTGTTGTTGCTGGCGGGGTGGCCGCCAATCAACTCGTGCGGCAAAGGCTCGGTGCGTGTGCGGAAAAAAATGGCTTTACCATGCATATTGCTCCTGCGGCCTTATGCACAGATAATGCGGCGATGATTGCTTGGGCGGGGGCAGAACGGTTGCGCTTGGGGCAAAACAATGGCTCGGGGGATAAATTGGATATGGCGGCGCGGGCGCGTTGGGCTTTGACAGACTTAACCCCGCCTTTATAAACTGACCCTCCCTTATAGTTTGACCCTCCCTTATAGTTTGACCCTCCCTTATAGTTT
>JAPPQG010000187.1 GCA_028816945.1 Alphaproteobacteria bacterium | reverse complement strand
CTAATTTCCGAGCTTATTGCAATATGTAAATTTTTAGCGCAAAATTGTCATTAAATCCGCAACCATGCCTTATAATCCTGCTTTATAATCCCGCCTTATAATCTAACCCCGCCTTATAATAATGAGCCATTATGCCGCCAACTCCACCAGCTCCACCACCCCCTATTGCCACAAGCGCTAAAATTAAGGCAAGCACGCTTGGCTATTTTGCCCTGCCAACCATCACTTATGGCTATATGTTTTGTTTGGTAAGCCTCTATTTTCTAAAATTCGCCACCGACATATTGCTTATTGCCCCTGCCATTATGGGTGTGATTTTTGGCATTTCACGCATATGGGATGCTATTTCTGACCCGCTTGTTGGCTATTGGTCAGATAGGACAAATTCGAGATGGGGGCGCAGGCGACCTTGGATAGCGGTTTGCGCCCTGCCAACGGCGCTGACTTTTTTAATGCTGTTTCGCCCGCTAAGTGGCATGGAAAATACTGCCCTTGTGGTTTGGGTAAGCATTGGGATAATTGGCTTTTTATCTGCCTCGACATTGCTTTATGTGCCGCACATGGCACTTGGTGCTGAATTATCTGATGATTATCACGAGCGTAGTAAAATTTTTGCCGCCCGCCATGCGGGCTGGATTGGCGGCTATATTATAGGGATTGGCGGGATTGCCTTATTAAGTGCGGCGGCAACACGCAGCCGCGCTGATGTTTTAGATGTAGCAGCCGGGCAGGCACTATTTGTTGCCCCGCTTGCGGCCATTAGTTTATTATTATGCGCATGGCGGCTAAAAGAGCGCAAAGATTTTGCCAATAAAGGCAGTCGCAAACCCGTCAAGGCTTTGCTGGATGTGCTAAAAAATCGCCATGTGCGCCCGCCTCTATTGGCTTATTTTTTTGATAATATTGGCTTTGCCTTTGCTGGCACATTGGCTTTATATATTGCTGAATATGTGTTAGAAGCCCCGCTTGCCGCGCCTAAATTTTTTCTCGCTTTTCTTATTCCCTCATTCGCCTTTACGCCTATTTGGCTACCCTTGTCGCGCCGTTTTGGCAAAAAAAATATGTGGATATTTTCTATGTGCCTATCGGCTTGTGCTTATGGGGCGATGTTTTTTATCGGCAAGGGAGATGAAAATATACTCATTCTATTGGGTGCGCTGGCTGGTTTAGCCAATAGTGCGGGGCATGTTATTGGGCCGTCTTTATTAAGTGATGTAGTCGATTATGATGAATATAAAACGGGTGAGCGCAAAGAGGGGGCTTATTTTGCGGCATGGAATTTCGCTTGGAAAACAGCGAATGGCATAACATTGATGATAATTGGCATTATCTTATCTTGGGTTGGATTTGTGCCGAATGTCGCACAAACTGTTTTAGTTTTTTATGCGCTTAAAGTTATGTTTTCCATTGTGCCATTTTTCTTTTATTTATTCGCCGCGTTTATTTTTCGAACCTATCAATTAAATGAGACAAGGCATAAAGAATTGCAGGCAAGCCTTGCCGTGCATCGACAAGATTTAGACAAAACTTAACCCCATAATTGGGACAAGACTTAACACAGCAACCTTTACTGCTTGGGGTTTTTTGCAAGACCTAACCCCATAATTGGCTACTGGGTGGGGTGAGTTGGGCTTGCTGGTAGGTGAGGGCGTGCGGGCGGTCAGCCGCTAGAAAAAATGCCCCGTCAAGGTCACAAATATCGCATAATTGGGCGACTAGATAGGCGGGTGCAAGCGATAAAGAAGTGGCAACCATACAGCCTGTCATAAGGTGAAAGCCTTGTTGGCGGGCTGTGCGGGCGAGCTGCAAGGCTTCGGTCAAGCCGCCTGTTTTATCCAATTTGATATTGAGCCATTGATATTTGCCCTTTAAGGCAGGCAAAGAGGTGCGGTCATGCACGCTTTCATCAGCACAAAAGGGGAGGTCAATTTGTTTCAATATTTCATCCTTGCCAACGGGCAGGGGTTGTTCAATCAAGGTTAAGTTAAATTGTTTGAGTGTATCAACATGCATAGCCAATTCATCAGCATGCCAAGCTTCATTAACATCGATAATCAAATCAGTATTCGGCACCGCTTGGCGAATGGCCGCTAGCCGTCCCAAATCGGCGGCTATATTATCGGCGCCGAGTTTAATTTTCAATAAAGGCCAATCGGCGGCGCGTTTTGCTGCTTGTGCCATTGCGGCGGGGCGGTCGATTGTAATCGTTAAAGCTGTTGTGAGTGGGCGGGGTGGCGGCAAGTCGGCTAATTGCCAAACGGCTTTACCCTCTATTTTTGCTTGTAAATCCCATAAGGCACAATCGATGGCATTGCGTGCCGCGCCGGGCAAAAGGGCAATTTGCAAGCGGGCGCGGTCTAGCCCTTTTTCCAATGACGGCACAATTTGCTCAATCGCCGCTGTGACAATTTCCATATTTTCGCCATAGCGGGCATAAGGCACAGCCTCCCCCCGCCCTTTATAGCCCTTATGCGTTATCTCAACCACCACCACATGCGCATTTGTTTTTGTCCCGCGGGCAATGGTAAAATGCTGTTTCAAAGGCCAATTTTCTGCTTGAATAGAAATATTATGAACTATTTGCGTCATGGTAATGAATCCATAGATTGCTCGACCTTTGCTGTATTATGTGCTAGGCAGTGTGCCATATTTAAGGCAGTTGCTGATTCACTATCAGCCCTAGCCATATTAGCATTATTTAGTAATTATTGTTTAGCAGATATAAAGGACACAGATATAGAGAATATATAGATATAGGGGATATAATGGCAAAAATAACATTTATTGAGGCGGACGGCACAGAACATATACATGAAGGGACAAATGGCATGACGGTCATGCAGGTTGCCGTCAATAATTCAGTGCCGGGGATTGATGCTGAATGTGGCGGTGCCTGTGCCTGTGCGACCTGTCATGTCTATGTGCGTGAGGCATGGCGCAAAAAGGTTGGAAAGGCAGAGGAAATGGAAGAGGATATGCTCGACTTTGCCTTTGAAGTGCAAGAAAATAGCCGTTTGAGTTGCCAGATTAAAGTGACCGATGAGATTGACGGACTTGTTGTCGATTTGCCCGACCAGCAATTTTAGCGGGATTTTGGCGGGTTCAGGCTGATATGGTCATGCCAAGTCCTGCTAATATGGTCATGCTAAGTCCTGCTAATATGGTTATACCAAGTCCTGCTGATATGGTCATGCTGATATTGGACCACACCATATGAGCCTGTCGTCCCTTATCTGCCATTTAGAGCTTGCAATATATGGCTTTATAATATACACATAAAATTGTGTTAAATAATATAATATACATAAATATAATGTATATTATAAAAAGTGTATATTATAAAAAGTGTATATTAAAAACAGGCAAACAAATAACGCCATATTAGGCGGGCTGTCATAGGGGATATTGGCCGATGAATGGGCAGAAACAAAATATTATACAAACAGATGTTGTTATTATTGGTGCTGGCCCTTGCGGCCTATTTGCCGTATTTGAGCTTGGCCTTTTGGATATGCAGGCGCATTTGATTGATATTTTAGATAGGCCGGGCGGGCAATGTGCCGAACTATATCCTGAAAAACCAATTTATGACATACCGGGCATGGTCGAAGTATCAGGGCAAGAATTAACCGATTTACTTATGACGCAAGCCGCCCCATTCAAACCGACATTTCATTTTAACCGCATGGTTGTTGCATTAGAAAAAATAGATGACCGCCTATGGCGTATTACAACTGACGCGCAAGAAATATTTGAAGCCCCTGTTATTGTGATTGCTGCGGGTGGTGGCTCTTTCCAACCCAAAAAACCGCCCCTAGCGGGCATTGATGCTTTCGAAGCAAAGGATAAAACGGATGGGGCGGGCGTTCATTATGCTGTGCGCTATGTGCAAGCCTTTGCTGATAAGCATATTTTAATTTCTGGTGGTGGGGATAGTGCTTTGGATTGGGTGCTAAATTTGCAACCGCTTGCAAAATCTATGACGCTTGTGCATCGCCGCGATGAATTTCGCGCCGCGCCCGATAGTGTGCGTAAAATGCGCGCCCTTGTTGCAGAAAATAAAATGACACTCCATATCGGGCAGGTGGCTGACTTAAAAGGTGAGGCAAATGTGCTTAAACAGGCGGTCATAAAAACCAAAGCGGGCGAGACAAAAACCCTAGCGATTGATAGTTTTTTGCCCTTTTTTGGTCTGACAATGAAATTAGGCCCGGTTGCAGATTGGGGGCTTAATTTGACGGAAAATTTGATAAATGTAGATACAGCGAGTTTTGCCACCGATCAGGCGGGGATTTATGCCATTGGCGATATTAACAATTATGCGGGCAAGCGGAAATTGATTTTAAGCGGCTTTCATGAGGCAGCCCTTATGGCGCATGATGCGTTTAGCCGCGTATATCCCGACAAAAAATTGATATTCCAATATACGACATCTAGCACAAATTTACAAAAAAAATTGGGTGTGAAGTAAAAATGTGTATAATGGGAACCACCCCCTGTGATATATATATCTTATGCGTAGCCAAAGGCGCGCATTGGGGGCAAGCGAAAATTATGTAAAGTGAAGTAACGTAAAGAGGATAGATTATGCAAACTGTACCGATTACGCAAGATGGCTATGCTAAATTAGAGGCCGAAATTAAACAGCTCAAAGGGCCAGAACGCCAGCGCATTATCAAAGCCATTGCTGAGGCGCGCGCACATGGGGATTTATCAGAAAATGCTGAATATCATGCAGCCAAAGAACAGCAAGGCCATAATGAAACCCGTTTGAAAGAATTAGAGGATATGTTTAACCGCGCCGAAGTGATTGATGTGGCGAGCCTGTCGGGCGATGTGGTAAAATTTGGCGCGCAGGTCACTTTGGTAGATGAGGATGATGAGGAACTACGCTACCAGCTTGTTGGGGCTTATGAGTCGAATGTCGAGGGGGGCAAAATTTCCATTGTCTCACCTATTGCCCGCGCCTTGATTGGCAAGCAGACGGGCGATGAAGTGGAAGTGCGGACACCCGGCGGCAATAAGTCTTATGAAATTTTGAATGTCAAATATAGCTAATGTTAATCGGCCGAGTGCTTAAACAATGCGCGCCTATCGAGCGGGCTTCTTAAACAAATTAAAAGGGCGCACAAGTTAAAGCGGCGCATAAGTCAAAGAGGCATACATGTTAAAGTGGCACACATGTTAAAGAGGTACGCCGGCAATTTTTTTAGATTGGCGAATGGTTAGCGATGTGCGTACATTGGCGACATTGGGGGCAGGGGTGAGTTTGCTTGTCAAAAAAGATTGAAAACTAGACAAATCCTTTGCCACGCATTTAAGGATAAAATCAATATCGCCATTTAGCATATGGCATTCGCGCACTTCGGGCCAATCGCGCACAAGCGCCTCAAAGGCTTGTAAATCCGCCTCTGCTTGGCTATGCAAGCCAACCATCGCAAACACAGTCACCCCAAAGCCAAGCCGTGCCATATCCACTTCGGCATGATAGCCCGTCACATAGCCCGCTTTCTCCAATGCCCGCAAACGGCGCAGACAAGGGGGCGGGCTTATCCCCACTTGTTTAGCCAAAGCAACATTGCTCGTGCGCCCATGTGCCTGTAAAATGGCGATAATTTTCAAATCTATCTCATCTAACGCATTTTTTTTCATATCATCGCTCACTATATTTGCATTCATTATGTTTTCACTCATTATATTGCACTCATTATATTTGCACCTAAAAGCGACTCACTCTATAAACGAGCCTATACATTGGCCTATAATGCCTATATTATGAATATAAGCCAGTTTAAGCAACATTATTACTTAAAAGCGCAATAAATTTTCACAATTAAGCCCCAAAGTCATGCCCGCGAAAACAGCCATAAAGACAATTTGGACATTAAGCAGCGGGCAAGACGGTTGCGATATGCAAATAACGGGGGTTGCAGGCGGTCTTGCCAAGCGCACAGGTGCGGCCATAATCGCCAAACAATTACACCCGCCGGCATGGCGGCAATTATTTGCGCCCTATGGCCGCCCCGCCCCGCAAGCCGATATACAAGCCCCTTGGCCGCATGTCGTCCTTGCCGCAGGTCGCCAAACCATTCCCTATGCGCTTGCCATTGGCAAGCAGGCAAAGGGCGCAACATTTACCGCTATTTTGCAAAACCCGCGCCGCGCCCCCGCTTTGTTTGATTTCATCTGGGCGCCCGCCCATGATGCGCTGGAAGGAGATAATGTATTTTCCACCCTTACTTCACCGCATGCGCTAACCCGTGATGCCCTAACAGAGGCGGCGGCACAGTTAAAGCCCCGCCTTACCAATATGGCGCGCCCATGGATTGCTGTTTTATTGGGCGGGCCGAATAAGGCTTATCGATTTGATATGGCTGATATGGCGCGCTTGGTGCAACATTTGCGCGGGCTTGCTGAAAAAGGGGCAGGGCTTATGATAAGTGCCTCGCGGCGCACACCGCCTGCGCATTTTGCACGGCTCAAACAAGCCCTTGCAGAATTGGGCGAACAGGTCATTTTTTTTACGCCTCCTAACTCTACCCTCCCTGCTAATTCCACCCTCCCTGCTACTAATGACGCGCCGCAACCCGACTATAATATTTATCACGGCATATTGGGGCTAGCGCAAGCGATTATTGTAACGGGCGATAGTGTGAATATGGTAAGTGAGGCGTGCTTTGTTGGTGTGCCTGTGTGGGTCTTTCACTTACAGGGTGGCTCGCGGCGTTTTAATAATTTCCACAAAACCATGCAAGCGCAAGGGCTTGTGCATGCCCTAACGGGAAATATAGAAGCAGAAAATATGGGGACGGAAAATGCAGAAAGTGTGGATAATATGCTTGCGACAATTACACAAGCACCGCCCGCCAATTCTGCCAATGGACTGCCTATCAACAGCACAGATGAAATTGTTGAAATGCTTTATAAACATTGTATAGAGAAGTTTGAAAATAATTAAGCGGGGATGTGATAGGTTAGATAATGGCAAATGTGAAACATGCAAAACTGCTTATTATTGGCTCTGGGCCGGCGGGCTATACGGCGGCCATTTATGCGGCACGCGCCATGCTATCGCCTGTATTGGTGCGGGGCATACAGCCCGGCGGCCAATTAACCATTACAACGGATGTCGAAAATTACCCGGGCTTTGCCGACACAATACAAGGCCCATGGCTTATGGAGCAAATGGAAGCGCAAGCCGCCAAAGTTGGCACCGAACTTATAGCGGACATTATCACAGAGGTCGATTTTTCCACCCGCCCTTTCCAATGCAAAGGTGATAGCGGGCAGCATTATACGGCCGATAGTGTGATTATCGCCACCGGCGCGCAAGCCAAATGGCTAGGCTTGGACTCAGAAGAGCAATTCAAAGGCTTTGGCGTGTCGGCTTGCGCAACTTGTGATGGGTTTTTCTACCGCGATAAAAAAGTGCTAGTGGTGGGTGGCGGCAATACGGCCATTGAGGAAGCCTTGTTTTTAACCAATTTTGCAAGCCGCGTGACCCTTGTCCATCGCCGCGATAGTTTGCGGGGCGAGAAAATTTTGCAAGAGCGATTATTTAAGCATAGCAAAATCGATATTTTGTGGAATATGGTGCTAGACGAAGTGCTAGGCGAGAGCGACCCGCAAAGCAAGTCAAGGCATGTGACGGGGGCAAAGCTGAAACACACACAAACGGGCGACATACAGCAAGTAGCAGTGGATGGCATTTTCATAGCCATTGGCCACACGCCCGCAACCGCACTCTTTACCGACCAATTAGAGGCGCGGGCGGGCGGCTATTTAGTCACAAAACCCAATTCCACCGCAACCTCCATAGCAGGCGTGTATGCGGCAGGCGATGTGGTGGATGATATTTACCGCCAAGCCGTGACAGCAGCAGGGCAGGGCTGTATGGCCGCCCTAGAAGCAGAAAAATATTTAGCCGAATTAGAAAGCAAACAAAAAGCCGCAGAGTAAGTTGGATTAAGTGTTAGGGAAATTAACTATTAAATCCTTGCCGAATTTTATTCCCGCCACGTCACATGCTATTCTGAGATTTATAACTTTGTCAGGATTACTTAGTATTGTGTTAAGATACCAGTCGCCTATTTTTATTGAATTTCTAAATTTTTCTCGCAACAACTGCCTTTTCCTTCTTTCGTTTAATTTGGGTACCAAACGGTCTAAAAAATTTGGGTCTCGACGGGCGAAACTTTTAATAATTTCTGCATAGGCGAATGTAGCATTCGGGTATGTTTTTTTCACACCAAATAATTCATAACGTGCTGTTCGTTTCCCCTCTTTTTTAGGCAATGATTCTGTGTTTTTATGTGGTTTTGCTGGTGTAGAGAAGTAAAATTCTAAATCCTTGCCTTTTCCAATTTTTATCCCTGCTACTTCACAGGCTATTTTAATATTTTTCCTTTTTGTATAGTTGCTTATGTTTTTTTCAAAGAACCAACCATCAGGCAGTTTTTTTGTAGGAAGATCTGTTTCATCCCGCGACGACTTTGTTTCGCTTAATTTGGATGCCAAACGGTTTGACAAATTCGAGTATTGGTTGGCGAGAATACTTAAAATCTCTTCATAAATTTCTGCAGCGGTCAAACTTTCGTTCGTCATACCTCCCAATGAAGCAGAAAATTTATATGAAGATAGTTCTTTGGAAGGTTTTTGAAAATGTTGAGATTCTAAGCTTTGTGGTTCCACCGATATTTGGGACGGTGAATCTGTTTCCGATGGTAACGCTAGGCTTTTCAAAAATTCAATAACAGCTTGCTTGCTTGGCTTAATACCCTCCTCTTCTTCAGTTTCAGTTGTTAAAAGCTTCACTAATTCATCTGGTTCATCAACCGCTATCTTTTGCCATGCTTTTGGAATGGCTTTTCTTGCTGATAAAGCTCTTTCAGCGTTCTTTTCAGCACGTCCCGACTTTATGTTCGAACGAGCCAAATAACGTGACAAATATGTTCTCACATCGCCAAGTTTTTGGTCGAGAATGTCTAAACTACATACAAGTTTA
>JAPPQG010000135.1 GCA_028816945.1 Alphaproteobacteria bacterium | reverse complement strand
GTCCAGCTTGTGTGGGTTGGGCGGTTTGGTCTGCCTGAGTCGCCCGTGTAGTTTGGGCGGCATGTGCCGTTTGCGGCACCTCTTGCACCCTATCCCTGTTATTTGCTCTCTTTATATCTGCTATTGTCATTTGTTCCGCCTGTTTAAGTGTCAAGGCACTGCCTGCCAATGGCTGACACAGCACCCTTTGCACCCCCCTCTGTCGCGGAAACCTGAGAGATTGAAGGCGTTTAGCCTCTTACTCCTTCGGTGAGACATTTGGTCTTTTGATGAGACCAAAGTCTGCTTTCCAGAGTTGCATCCATCTACGGTCCTTTTGCCTGAGCGTTTCCGGGGGTGGTTGCGCCTTCGGCGCTAATCACATAATTACCCATAAGTCTAACAAAGCGGGTTTATGCAATTAGTCTCTTCCGCAGATTTCATCTGACAGAATCAGTATAGTGATTCGCGGGGCCAGAGTCAAATAATGAGTCAAATAAAGAGTCAAATAATGGGAAAAAAATGAGATAAATAATGGGGCAAAAAAATGAGATAAATAATGAAACAAAAACGAATCAAATAAAGAGGCAAAATGCCCGAATCACATACATATATTACATATATGAATCACATAATTATAAATTGAGTTTTTGGCGGCGGGCCTTGCGGTTAAAGGCAATTTGTGCGGGGTCAAGTTGGAAGCCGATAAGCACTTGATACATATTGGGTGGATAATTTTCTGTTGGCACATTGATATCCTCAATTTCATAGACAAATTCTATCTCACCAAAAGCCGCCTGCTTGACCTCAACCACAATATCACGGCGGGCAACTATTTCATCATCGGGCGTAAGAAATAAGACAAAAATTGGCAAATATAGTTTTTGATTCTCTTCCCGTATGGTGTCCTCAGCAAAATGAATTGTCCCAGCAAATAAAAATTGCGCTTTAACATGCCCTTTTTTCCAATTTAATTCGCATTCTAACATCATGCCCCCTAATTGTGCCGTCCAAAGCGGCTTATTATTGTCTATGTCTAATGCAGCAAATGTCTCTGTATCCGCCAAAATAGCGGGGGACGGGCAAGACCCACTCGATAAGTCAATTTTCGAACTACAAGCCACCACAAATAAGCTAGCACATAGGGCCGCGAGCCATAGTAAAATCTTGCTATAATTTGTTTGTTTGTGGATAGACATTATAATATCGTCCTAATGCGTAACATGATATGTAAAATCGGTTTTTATTTATCGGCTTGTTTGGGGTATAACAAACAGGCTGAATGATGGATATTAGTTAAATATAGGATTAACAGCAAGTTTAATTTATAGAGATGAAAGCATGTCTAAAAAACGACCGCTAACGCTGATATTAGCCGCCCCGCGTGGCTTTTGTGCGGGCGTTGATAGGGCGGTGCAAATTGTTGAACGCGCGCTTGAAAAATATGGCGCGCCCGTTTATGTGCGCCATGAAATAGTCCATAATCGCTTTGTTGTGGCACGGTTAGAGGCACGAGGGGCAATTTTTGTCGAGGAACTCTCACAAGTGCCAAATGATGCTTTGGTGATTTTTTCCGCACATGGTGTGCCAAAATCAGTCTATGCAGAAGCAAAAAGCCGTCACTTAATTTGGCTAGATGCGACCTGCCCGCTTGTCTCAAAAGTGCATATCGAAGCAAGCAATCATGCAAAGCAGGGGCGGGAAATTTTATTGATTGGCCATGCCGAACATCCCGAAGTTATCGGCACAATGGGGCAATTACCACAAGGTGCTATAACGCTGATTGAAACAATAGAGGACGCGCAAACCTTTCAGCCCAAAAATCCCGCCAAACTTGCCTATATCACGCAAACCACTTTATCTGTGGATGATACGGCCGATATTATAAATATGCTGAAAACCCGTTTTCCCAATATTCATGCCCCCCATAAGGAAGATATTTGCTATGCGACAACCAATCGGCAAAAGGCGGTAAAAGCAATTACCGAACAGGCTGAAGCTTTATATGTTATCGGGGCAGCTAATTCGTCAAATTCTATGCGCTTGGTGGAGGTTGGCGAGCGGGCGGGGTGCAAGCCATCACGGCTGATTACAGGCGCGCAAGATATTGACCCTGATGAATTGGACGGCATTAACATTATTGGCTTAACAGCAGGCGCTTCGGCACCTGAAACATTAGTTGAAAATGTGATTGAGCGGTTGGCCGATTGTTTTGAATTATCGGTTGAGGAAAAAACCGTCGCGCAAGAAACGGTGGAATTCAAATTGCCGCTAGAATTACAGAATGAACCAGCAAGCACAGTATAAGATATGCTATGGCCGTTTATACTGAATTAACCGATAAGGCATTAGCTGAATTATTGACCGCTTATGATATTGGCACCGCCATATCGTGTGAAGCAATTGCCGAAGGTGTTGAAAATTCTAATTATTTTCTGCAAACGCAAAAAGACCGCTATATTGTCACAATCTATGAAAAGCGGGTAAAAGAGAGCGATTTGCCCTTTTTTCTAGCCCTTATGACATATTTAGCAGGCGCAGGCATTCCCTGCCCCGTGCCAATCGCAAGGCGGGACGGCAAATTATTATCGCAAATTGCCAACCGCCCCGCCGCCATTATCAGTTTCCTTGACGGCAAAAGCATAAGACGCCCCGCCGTCCAACATTGTTATGCGCTTGGCGAAGCATTGGCGCAATTTCATCTAGCCAGTCAAAATTTTACGCAAAGCCGCGCCAACGCCTTATCCATTTTTGGTTGGCAAAAATTATTTGCAGAGTGCCGCACCCAAGCCGACGAATTGCACCCTGCCCTAGCAACAGATATTAGCAAAGAATTAGAGCGTGTCACAAAGGCTTGGCCGCAAAACCTGCCACAAGGCATTATTCATGGCGATTTATTTGTCGATAATGTTTTTTTTATGGATAATAAAATATCGGGCATAATTGATTTTTATTTTGCCTGTAATGATGCGCTTGCCTATGATTTAGCCATTGTCTTAAATGCATGGTGTTTTGAGGCCGATGTTAATTTTAACATTACAAAAGCCCGCGCCATATTTGACGGCTACCAATCGATACGGCCATTAGAGCAGAACGAGATTGACGCCCTGCCTGTGCTTGCGAGCGGCGCGGCCTTACGCTTTTTGCTAACACGGCTTTTTGATTGGCTTAATCATATAGACGGTGCCTTTGTGCAGCCCAAAGACCCAATCGATTATTTGCGCCGTTTGCGCTTTCATAAAAATGCAACCCATGCGCGTGATTATGGTGTCGGCTTATAGGAA
>JAPPQG010000134.1 GCA_028816945.1 Alphaproteobacteria bacterium | reverse complement strand
GATAAATGTTTATGCTTATTTCCCTAAGAAAAAATCTTATAATATATTTGGCAAAAAAGGCAAAGCTGCTTTCCCGCCTGCTAAAGCAGTAGAAAAAAAGATTTTAGAAGATTTCAAAAGCAAACATGGAAAACTCCCTATTGGATGCACACAATCATAAATATATGATAAACTCTCCATATTCAAATCAAAGCAGAGCGTATAAACCCCCTCAATGAAAGAATAGAATTGTCTCCCTCTCACTCTCCCTCCCCTGCCCCTTCCCCCTCTTCTTCTGTGCCGAGTGGTGCGGTGAAACATAAATGGTTTGTTTTATTTGGCCTGTGGTTTTTATATCTTAATTTCGGCTTGATATTGGCAAGCCTAGCCCCTTTAATTCCAGTCATTCAAGGTGAGCTTGGCATATCCCATACAAAGATGGGGGTTTTGCTTGGCATATGGCAATTTGTTTATGTGCTTTGGGCGATACCGTCGGGCATATTGGTGGATAAAATGGGCGGGCGCAAAGCCCTTGCGATTGGCGGGTTTTTCCTGTTTTTATCGGCTTGCGGGCGCATGCTTGCCGAAGATTATGCGACCTTTTTACTTGGCGTTATGATGTTAGGCATTGGCGGGCCTATTATATCTTCTGGTTCGCCGAAAATTATCGCCCAATTATTCCCCGCTGAAAGGCGTGGCGTGGCGATGGGTATTTCCGTCACAGGGCCGGCTTTGGGGATTTCCGTCTGCCTTATGTCGACCCATTCTATATTTCTGCCTTTATTTGATGATAATTGGCGCGCCGTTATGGCCGTTTGGGCGGGCAGTGCTTTATCGGCAACTGTGGTTTGGTATGTGATTACCCGTTTGGTAAAATTAGATTCTGATATGGATGTGGCAGAAAAAAGCCCAACGCCAGCTGTCCCGCAAAAAAAAGTTATCAGCGAATTGCTCGCTTTGCCTGCTGTGCGCATTATTTTATGCATGAGTATTGGCTTATTTCTCATCAATCATAGTTTGAATAATTGGCTACCTGAAATGCTTATCGCTTTGCACCATATGCCGCCTAAAGTGGCCGGCTATTGGTCGTCTGTGCCTGTTTTGGTTGGCATTATTGGCGCCTTATTTATTCCACGCATAGCAACCCCGAAAAGGCGCATATATGTTATCGCCACTCTATCCCTTTTCGCCGCCATTACGCCCTTTATGGTTATGTTTACGAGTCCTTTTGTTTTTGTCCCCGGCCTTATTTTGCAGGGCTTTATGCGCATGTCGCTTATGACTTTGCTTGTGCTTGTGCTAGTGGAATTGCCCGCTATTGATACACGCCGCGCTGGCACAGCAAGCGGGCTTTTCTTTTCAGCGGCCGAATTTGGCGGTATGTTTGGGCCGCTCAGTGTTGGGCTTATTTATGATATATTGGGCGGGTTTCGCGGCGCATTTTTCATGCTCAGCCTGATTGGCCTGTTGCTTATCTACGGCACAAACCGATTGCGGCTGGTTAAATAAGGACAACCCATGCTAAAAACGAGAATTACCGAACTTTTGGAAATTAAACACCCTATCATACAGGGCGGTATGCAGGGTGTTGGGGTTGCAGAAATGGTGGCGGCTGTTTCTAATGCCGGCGGTTTTGGGATATTAACGGCTTTTACACAAGAATCGCCCGAAGCCCTTGCCGCAGAAATTGCCCGCTGTCGCAAAATGACGGACAAGCCCTTTGGCGTCAATATGACGCTGTTTCCCGCCATTAATGCGCCTAATTATTTGGACTTTGCGCAGCTTATTATTGATAGCGATATTAAAGTGGTTGAGACGGCAGGCACGGCAGAAGTCGTTAAAATATGGGATATTTTCAAAGAGAATGATATTAAAATTATTCACAAATGCACTTCTGTGCGCCACGCCCTATCGGCCGAACGCAAAGGGGTTGATATTATATCTATTGACGGTTTTGAATGCGCCGGCCATCCGGGCGAGGATGATATTCCGGGCCTTATTCTTATTCCTGTCACCGCAAACAAAGTTAAGATTCCGTTGATTGCGTCGGGGGGCTTTGGTGATGGGCGCGGGCTTGTTGCCGCCCTTGCTTTGGGGGCTGATGCGATAAATATGGGAACGCGTTTTTGTGCGACAAAAGAAGCGCCCATTCATGAAAATGTAAAACAAAAATATATTGAAAATGATGAGCGCGGCACGCATCTTATTTTCCGCAATTTTTATAATACGGCACGGGTTGGCAAAAGTGAAGTGTCGGATGAAGTTGTTAAACGATTGGCGCGTGAGGGGGCGACCTTTGAAGATGTGGTCGATTTAGTCAAAGGGTCAGGCGGGCGTGATTTGCTTGAAACGGGCGATTTAAGCAAAGGCGTATTTTGGGCGAGCATGGCGCAGGGGCTTATTGAGGATATTCCAACCGTGCAAGAACTCATAGACAAAATCATGGCTGAGGCTGAAACGATTATCAATCAAAAATTAGCGCGCATGCAAACCCCCGCATAATTGCCCGCGCGCAAGCAAATTAAAGGCGACTTAAACCAGCGCCGCTTGGCGGGCAAGCAATGGCACTTCGGCTAAATCGCGCAACATATCATTCAAATGCGTGCAACCTTTTACGCCGCGCAAATGTGTTAAAACTTGCGAACGAAAGGCAGACAAAGGCTTACCAAGCATAATGTTGGCTTGCGTTGGGGCGGCAAGGCAAGAACTATATGGCAAAATGCGCGGGTCAATATGTAATTGGGTAAGTTCAAAATTATCCGCCCGCACTTGCGCCAAAATCCTATATTCATGGACGGCTTGGCGGCCGCCATCGGGGCGGGTGGCGCTATCTTGGAAACCCGTTTCTATCGCCAATTCATCCTTTTCATCGGCACGCCAAATATCAATCCAACGCGCGCGGCGCGCAGCAAGCGTGGTTTGCTCTTTTATCTCATGCCACCCATGCGGGTCTTGTGGGTTTATTAAACTTGTAGCCGGCGCGCTACTACTCATACCTATTTTTGCTGACCCGTCTTCATTGAGAGAAGGCGCACCCGGCGCAAAGCCTGTACAAACGCCAACCACGCGGCGGCGTAAATAATTATTTTCTGTCTTGTCTTTCTGTGTCTTGTCTTTTTGCGCTTTATCTTTTTGCGCCTTATCTTTCTGTGTCTTGTCTTTTTGTTCTGCCATAAGGCGCGCTTTTTCATCAGGCACTTTTTTATCAGGCCCCCTTTCATTGGGCCCCCTTTTATCGGGCCATTGCGACCATGCCCAAAAGGCAACAAGGCTTGCGCCTGCCATATCATCAA
>JAPPQG010000101.1 GCA_028816945.1 Alphaproteobacteria bacterium | reverse complement strand
GTATTGCGTATTTTGCAGGCTGGCGAGCAATTAGAAACAAAGCAGATAAAAGAGGCTTTAGCGGCGGCTAAAGGGCAGAGTGCGCCCGCCCTCACAGCCCTCATCCGCAATGGTTTAGATGAGGAAATACTGCAAACAATTTTATCACGCGCTTATACATTGCGCCGCAAATCTATCACGCCTGATACAATTCAACCCGAAGTGCTAAAACTCCTACCCCTTAAATTCATTGAACAAGAGGGCATGCTCCCTTTTGCCAAAGAGGGGCGCTTTTTGCGTGTCGGTGTTGTCGATCCGTCCAAAATGGCACTGAGTGGGCAAATTAAAGCGATTACGAATTTCAATGTGGAATTTTTTATTATTAAACTTTCTGAATATGAAACATGTCTCAAAAACCCGAATATACAGGCCATGCTCAAAAAGGAAGCACCAGAAAAGAAAAAACCTAAACCACAAACAGCTAAAATGGCGCGCCGCAAAACAGCTCGTTTTGATATTGAAGATAGTAGCCTTGTTATGCCTTTTTGTGATGAAATTATTCAATCGGCCATCGAATTGGATGCAAGCGATATTCATATTGAATTATTTCGTGCTATTGCGCGTGTGCGCTTTCGCATAGATGGTGTTTTGGTGGAACAGGAACCTTATGCTGGCTATCTTTACAAACATTATATGGCTATTGTGACGCGTTTCAAAATTCTTGCAAATTGCGATATTTCTGAAAAACGCTTGCCGCAAGATGGGGCGATTAGTTTTCAGACAAAACAGAATGAAGAAATTGATATGCGTTTTAATGTTTTGCCCGCCAAAAATGGCGAGCGGATTGTTATTCGCCTTCTCAAAGGCGACCCGTCATTGAGTATTGAAAATATTGGCTTTAATGAGGATGATTTGAAAAAATTGATTGAGGCGATTACAGCCCCACAGGGCATGGTGCTTGTGACCGGCCCGACTGGTTCAGGCAAAACGACAACCCTATATGGTGTGTTGCAATATATTAACGACCCAGAAAAAAATATAATGACAGCCGAAGACCCAGTAGAATATTATTTAGAAGGGCTAGGCCAAGTGCAGGCCAATGAAAAAATTGGCTTAACTTTCACAACCATATTGCGTGCCTTTTTGCGCCAAGACCCAGAAGTTATTTTAGTTGGTGAGATACGCGACCAAGAAACGGTTGAAATTGCCGTCAAAGCCGCGCTCACAGGCCATTTGCTCTTATCGACATTACATACAAATGATTCTGTTTCGACCATTACGCGTTTGACGAATATGGGGATACCGAGTTTTATGATTTCGGCCGCCCTATCGCTTATTGTCGCGCAAAGATTGGCACGGAAAAATTGCACCCATTGTCTTGTGCCAGACCCGAGCGGCATAGATGAGACTTTGCGCTCGATTGGCTTTGCCGAAGAGCAGATTGCAAGCCTGCAACCAAAAAAGGGGGACGGGTGCGCTGAATGCGGCGGCACGGGCTATAAAGGGCGACAGGGTATTTATGAGGTTTTACGCATAACTGAGGAAGTTGAAAATGCCATTTTGCGCAATGCGCAAGCCCCAGAACTTATTGAAGCCGCCCGCGAAGATGGTTTTTTAACCATGCAAGAAGTGGCGCAAGGGTTTATCCGTGACGGCACAATTTGTTTGCAAGAATATTCCCGCGTGCTAGTCGGTCATTAGAATATGCGCATATATGAATGAGTGAATAGAGTATGGCTGTTTTTGCATATGTTCATTAGAATATGCAAATATATGAATGAGTGAATAGAGTATGGATGTTTTTGCATATGTAGGTGTCCAAAGGGGAAAAACAATTAAAGGGACGATTGATGCGTCTAATCTTTCACGCGCCCGCGCTCAATTAAGAGAAAAGCGCGTAAAAATAAAAAAAATTAAGCAACAAAAAACAAAAACAAATAGTGGCTTAAATATGAATATTAAATGGGGGATTTTTGGCTCTGTGCCGAAAAAAGAAATCCTTATGTTTACAAAAAAACTTTCCACCATGATTCGGGCCGGCCTGCCGATTATTGATAGTTTTATTATGATTGCCGACCAAACAAAAAATAAAAATATGAAACAAGCGATTAATGAAATGGTTATCGATATTAGTGAAGGGCGGTCTTTATCTATGGCTTTCAAAAAACAGGGCCGTCATTTTGATAATATTTATGTCAATATGATTGAGGCGGGCGAAGTCTCGGGGCAGTTGGATAAATTTATTGATAAACTCACAGATATACTTGAAAAACAAGCGAAAATCAGGTCAGGCATTAAGTCTGCCATGTTTTACCCAATTACAATTCTGCTTGTTACAATGAGCGTTTTAATGTTTATGATGACGAAAGTTGTGCCGACATTCCAAGAAATGTATGGCGATATGGGATTGACATTGCCCGGCCCAACACAAGTTATTGTGAATATAAGCGATTGGGTTACAACGCCGGCGAATATAGGGGCGGTCATTGGCTCTGTGATAGGTTTGCTTTTTTTCCACAAAATAATGAAAAAATATGTAGGTGTTTATCACAGAACATGGTGTTGGCTATTATTACATATACCCTTATTTGGTAATATTATTGTCAAGGCGGTGGTGGCAAGGTCAAGCTTGCTTATGGCAAGTCTCTTTACGGCTGGTGTGAGTGTGTTAGATACATTAGAAATTGCTGAATCTGTCACCACGAATATTCTTTTTGTCAATGCTTTTAGCCGTATTAGAAAAAACATTATGTCGGGTATTGAATTGTCAATTTTATTTGGTGATGAAAAGATTTTCCCAAGCGCGCTTTCACAATTGATAGCAGTCGGGGAGCGCACAGGGAATATGGAAGAAATGCTGAATGCGATTGCCCAATATTATGAAGAGGAATTTAATTCGATTGTCGAAGGCCTATCGACAATCATTGAACCTATTATGATTGTTTTTATTGGGGCTGTGGTTGGGGCTATGGTTATCGCGCTTTATTTGCCGATATTATCAGCAGGCGATTTGGCAGGTGGGTAATGGGTCTATTTTGCAACAATTATGAGTGATGCAAACATTCATAATTTTGCCATTATGATTTATCATTATGTTATGAACTAAATATGTTGCGTTATTTAAGGGTTTCCATTATGAAAACAAACTCCCCCAATATGACAGCCGACCTTGAAGCGGTTATTGATGCGGTTTTATTATCTGTGCGTGATAAACGCCCGCAAATTGAATTAGCCCTTGCAGCCTTTTTATCGGGCGGGCATGTATTGATTGAAGATGCGCCGGGGACAGGGAAAACCTCGCTCGCGCGGGCTTTGGGTCATCATTTGAGTTTAGAGCGCAAACGCCTGCAATGCACAAATGACACAATGCCCTCTGATATTTTAGGGGTGAATATATTTGACCCGCAAACAGGCAGTTTCACTTTCCGCCGCGGTCCCTTATTTAGCCAACTCATATTGGTTGATGAACTTAACCGTGCGCCAAGCAAAAGCCAAAGTGCCTTACTTGAAGCGATGGCCGAACGCCAAGCAAGCATTGATGGTGTGCGCTATGATTTGCCTGATCCTTTTATTTTAATCGCCACCCAAAATCCTGCCGAACATATTGGCGTCTCCCCTTTGCCCGAATCCCAACTTGACCGCTTTGCTGTTTCCTTCTCACTAGGCCTGCCATCACCGCAAACAGAAGCCGATATTCTTATGCAGGCGCAGGCCGGCATTGAAAGTGATTTATCCCAACCGCCTATTCTTGCGAAAGGCGATTTTCAGCATTTATGCACGCTTTGCCAAACTGTGCAAACCAATGCAAGTGTGATTGCCTATTTACAAAAACTTGCTAATCATATTCGCGCCGCCCTTTTTCCTAATCTTTCTGTGCGCGCTTTGATGCAAATTAAAAATTTGGCACAGGCGCGAGCCTTTATAAAAGGGCGCGATTATACCGTCCCAGAAGATATACAAACCGTCCTCATAGGTGCCTTGCGCCACCGCCTGCCCCTAGAAGCAAATGAAACAGAAGCCCGTATCCCCGAACTCATTGCTGAAATAGATGTGCCGTGAATAAATTTGTCAATAATTCTATGGATTTAGCCGCGCCTCTTTCTTTATTTACGCGTTTTTTCGGGCGCTTTTTTGCCCGCTTTACGCGACGCAAAAAATGGCAAGGCGCCTATAAAATCTTGCGCCAAACCGACCTTTTCATCCTGCCTAATCGCTACGGTCTTTATATTGCTTTTCTCATATTAGCTGGTTTTGCGATGGGCTATAAAGTGCAAAATAATTTTATTATGCTTGGTGTTATTTTTTTATTCTTGCTTTTTACATTCTCTTTAATCGCTGCTGTGCGCAATTTGCAGGGATTCAAAATTACCATTAGCATGGATAAAAGATATTTTGCGCATCAAACACAATTCATTACTATTCATTTACAACGCCCGCGCGCTGGCTTTAATATCACCCTCAGCGGCCCTTTATCGCAACACAGAATCGATATTTCTAATGGCTCTGCCTATATGCGCCTCCCCATAGCCTGTCATGGGCGCGGCGTGTATCATATAGGGCGCATAAAATTACAAACCTCTTTCCCCTTTGGCATTGTGCGCTGTTGGACATGGCTTGCGCCACCACAAAAACTCTATATTTATCCGCAACCAAATGAACGCCCGATAAGCCAATATCCATCCCAGATTTTGCAATTTTCCCGCAATCAAAACAGCAAAATGAAAAATCAAATTGACACGGACTCATTAAAAGACCCGCGCCCTTTTGTCGATGGCGATTTGCCGTCGCGCATTGATTGGAAAAGGTTTGCAACCACCCGCGAAACATTGATACGCGATTTTGGCCGACCCCATAGGAGCGAATTATTGCTTGAAGCCCCTGCTAAAATGCCAAAAGAGGCGGCTTTGTCTTATTTATGTGGCGGGTTGCTTGTCTGTGAGCGCGCACAATGTGCCGCTTATATGCGGTTAGAGGGGCGGGATTATCCGCTCCATAATGGCACTGAAAGGGAGATTGCATTGCATGCGCTTGCCTGTATATGAAACGCAAATATCGCATCGGGTAAGCACAACCGCGCTTTTATTATTTATGACAAGCGCGCCGGTTGCTTTCATCCTTGCTTGGCATATTCATATTATTATTTTTCCCTGTTGGATATTATTATGGGGTTTAGCAATGATACCGCATATGCGATTCTATCGGGCGCGCGCCCAAAAGGGTAGCGATAAGGGCAATCATCAAGGCAATCATCAAGGCAACCAGCAGGACAATCAGCAGGACAATCAGCAGGACAATTATCAGGGCGATATGCGGCCAAGCCGCTTATATTATTGTTTTATTCTCGCAATACTCGCCATTATTTTATTCACTTTATATAAAGTGCAATCCATATCAGCCGCCCATTTTTTTATGATGATGGTTCTGCTCTTATCGGCTACCGACCAAATAGACGGTCAAGGTCGCCCGAAAGCTTTTAATTTGCTCGGTATTATTTTTCCTGCCCTTTGTGTGATGGTGCTATCGGCAGAATTATTTCTTTTTGTGTTGCTTTTGGTTTGTGTCACACTTTATACGGGCTTATTTGTTTTGCGGTTTAATGATATACCGCTTGCCGATTTCCGCATAAGATTACTTCCTCTTTTTATTGGGTTTAGTGTTGCATTTCTAATTGCTATTGTCATTTTTCTAGCCTTGCCACGCCTTAACACGGCACAATTACCGGGCTTTATCAATGGTGATCGCTATTCAGGTGTAACAGATAGGCTAGATATAGGACAATTTTCGAAAGTGGTGCAGAATAATGAAATTGCTTTTCGTGCTTTTATGCAAACCGCCCCCGGCAATGGCGATTTATATTGGCGGGTTTATTTATTGACACAAGATGAAAATGGCAAATGGACGCGCGGGGCTATTTCTTCGGCGCCTGCGCTTAAAATTATTGCTAGACAAAAGTCTGATATTGCTTATCAAATCCGCCATGCGCGCCCCGGCCAAATTTGGCTACCTGTGCTTGGTAGCCCTGCCTTTGATACATCGACAAATAAAACCATAATGTCAAATGGGGGGGAGATTATTATTGCCGATAAACGCGACCGCAGGACAAAAACATGGGCGATGAAATCATTGCTAACGGATAGGACAGAGGCGCATTTCCCACAAAGCACATTGATTGACGGCCATCCGCGCTTGCGCCAATGGGCGGTAGAGACGCGCGCTGCTATGGCGAGCGATGCAGATTTTGTGCGCCATTTATTGGCTCTTTTCGGTTCAGGTGGTTTTCGCTATACGCTTACGCCACCGACAAATGCGCGCCAATTAACAGGCGATAGGCTGGATAATTTCTTTTTTGACATTCGGCAAGGCTATTGTAGCCATTTTGCCATGACAATGGCGACTGTTTTGCGGGCTGCCTCTATTCCTGCCAATGTCGTTGTTGGCTATACGGGCGGTGCGTGGAATGAATTTGGCAATTATGTATTGGTGCGTCAATCCGATGCCCATGCATGGGTGGAGGCACGCCTTGATGGGGGCGCGTGGCAACGTTTTGACCCGACTTTGCTTGTGCCAACATTAGATGGCGGGGCGGCCGAAGTCAGTGCTGTTGCAACACAGCCCCAACGCGATAATCGTTTATGGACGAAACTTAAACGCAGCCTCCAATGGGCGGATAATTTTTTCGTCCAACTCAATAATGATATTCTCAATTATGATAATAAGGCGCGCGAAAACCTATTTGGCGAATTAAACGGCGGCAAAATCCTCTCTTATGTTACATTTTGGATTTTGGGGACTATCTGTCTCTTTGCGCCTTTCTTTTTGTTGCGTTTTGTCTTTGCGGCAAATCCGCTTATCGCATTGGATAGGCAATTTGCTCAGGTAGCAGCAAAAATAAAACTCAAACGCCACGCTTTTGAAGGGCGGTTGGATTTTGCCACGCGCATGGCACAGACCGCCCCGCAGGCGCAACAAGAAATAAAAACCTATGTAAATCAATGGTGTCGTGTCTTTTTTACAACAGCCATTGCTGACCGCCAAACAGTAAAAGAAATGAAATATTTATTGCGTCAAATGCGTAAAAAAATCCGCTAGCATTAAACATTAGCCCTCGTAAATGCGTAAAAATCCGCTAGCACGATACTCATACTAAATGAGCCAATAGGACATTCATGAGCCAATGGGATATTCATGAGTCAATGGGGCATTCAAATGGGGCATTCATGAGTCAATCGGTCAAATGCGCCATAGGGTGCTATTCAATAAATCAGGATAAATCCCAACGCATATCGAGGTGATTGCGGCCATTTTTATGCGACCATATTGCTTTATCGGCTATTGTGCGGATAAAATGCACGCCTAGCCCGTGTTCGCGGACATTATCTAAATTGCGCGGCTTAATCATATTGAGGTCAGTCAGCGGCGCATTATCTTCTAGGCAAATATGCAACACATTATGTTTAATAAAGGCGGTAATAATAATTTCCCCTTTTTCATCGCCCTTAAAGGCATGGTGGATAATATTTTGCGCGGCTTCATCTGTGGCAAGCAAAACATCATTGAGCCGTTTGACGGCCTTTGTGTCTTTTAGCGAGTCGCGCAAGGCGCGGCGAATAGAGCGCAAAGCTTTAACACGACCAGCAATGGTCACATGGCATAAAAAATCCATTACTCACCAACCCCTAGCAAAGTTAAATCATCAGCAATGCGATTGGCCTTATATTGAATATCATCAATCACCTTATCCACTTGTTGGCGTAAGCCTAATGCGGCATAATTATGGAGCATATCTGCCACAGCACCGGCGCCAGCCATTTTGCCGTCAATTTCAGCTTCCGTCAGCCCGTCCGAATAAGCAAAAAAACGGGCATTTTGTAAATCAATAACTTCACAGGAAAGACTGGTTGGCAAAATATCCATAATGCCAAGCGGCGGGCTAGAGGCTGGTAGATATGTTTTTATATTATGCTTGTCTAAAACAAGGCCCGGCTCATGGCCAGCATTACAGGCTTGCAGGGTTTTTGTGTGCAGACTATATTGGCCGATAATGGCGGTGACAAACATGCCATCGCTTGCCGTTTCTGTTAATTCTCGATTCATATCAGCCGTTAATTGTGCCGTATCAGGCAAAGGGCGGCATAGGCTACGAAATAGGCTATGGGTTTTTGACATAACCAAAGCAGCATTAACGCCTTTGCCCGATACATCGCCCATACAGAAATAAATTTTGCTCCCGCGTTGCACAAAGTCAAATAAATCGCCCGATACGCCCCGTTTGGGAATATTGCGCCCATAGGCGACTTTATTCGGCTTTTGTGGAAATAGGTTTTCCTGCACCCGTGCGGCTAGATAAATATCGCGTTTCATGGCTTCGGCTTCGACCATTGTTTTAGTTAATTCAGAATTGGCTAAAGCAAGGGCGGCCGCATTGGCTAGCACGGATACTAAGGCGGCATCATCATCAGAAAATAAACCATTTTGGTCAATGCGATTGATAAGTTGAATCGCCCCAAAGGGGCGTTCTTTATGGGTGACGGGGGCGCAAATCATCGATTTTGTGGTAAATCCTGTTTGCTGGTCTATCACTGTATGAAAGTCGGGGTCAGCAGCACAATCGGCAATATAGCGCGTTTTATTTTGCTTTATTGTGCTGCCAACAATGCCTTTTCCGTCGGGTATGATAAAGCCTCTAATATCAACCGGCCCAAGACAGGCGCGGCATGTAATCGTCTTTTGTGCGCTATCTAATATGAAAAAACTTGCCGCTTGCGCCTGCAAACAGGCGCGCACATAGTCTAATCCCTGTTCTATCGCCGCATCAATATCAGCTGCTGAGGCAAATGCCCCCATCATACGGTCAATAATATCTAATTGTGGGGAGACAAGATTCATATGAGACGATTACCATACGCAATATTTATACATATTATTGAGAACTGCCCTAAAAAGTGCCGGGCTTAAACAAGCCATTATCCGTCTCATTATTATTTATGCTGTTTTCGTCATAGTCTTGTTGCAGGTCTGGCTCGTCTATCGGATCTTGGATCATATCGGCGGCTGAATCACTTTGTGTATCTGTTATCGCTTCTTCTAGGGATTTTTCTAGCGGTTCTTCTAGGGATTCTTCTAGCGGTTCTTGTGTTTCATCCTCTGCGCTTTGATTTGTCGATATAGATAAATCAGCTAATTCTTTGGCAATGGAATCATCATTATCG
>JAPPQG010000070.1:2240-3297 GCA_028816945.1 Alphaproteobacteria bacterium | reverse complement strand
CCTACCGAGCAGAAAAGATGAAGTCATAAAAAAACTAAACACATTACAGGCGGAAAAAATGGATATTAGCGCGGGTGCTGTGCTGAAAACAGGCCATGTCTATCTTGTGCCACTTATGGAATCGCTTGTTTTGCCGCGTGGCATTGCTGGTTTTGCCAATCCGAAAAGCTCAACCGGGCGGATTGATGTTTTTACCCGTGTGATTAGTGATTTCGGCACTGAATTTGACAGACTCCCTTCTGGTTATAAAGGCCCGCTTTATATTGAAATTGGCCCGCGTAGTTTTCCTATTATTGTGCGTGCTGGTTCGCGGCTCGCGCAAATCCGCTTTAATAGAGGCGGTGATAAAAGGACGAAGGGGGCGGATTCAGATAGCAAAATTCGCAAATTACATGAAGAGACAGGACTCGTTGTTGGCAAAAGTGCCATTCCAGTAGATGAAGGGCTAACTTTGTCGGTCGATTTAGTGGGTGATAAGCAAAAGGGGCTTATCGGTTATCGCGCCAAACAGCACACAGAGCCGATTGATATAGATAAAACGCATGCATTGGATATAAACGCATTTTGGGAGGTTTTACATACAAGCCCTGATAAACGGCTAACACTTATCCCTGAGACATTTTATATTCTAGCCTCACAAGAGGCGGTGACAATTCCGCCTAGCCATGCGGCTGAAATGGAGCCAATTAGCCCGCGCATTGGTGAGTTTCGGGTGCATTATGCAGGGTTTTTTGACCCCGGCTTTGGCACAAATGGCACAGGTAGCCATGCGGTGTTAGAAGTGCGCTCGCGTGAAGTGCCGTTTCTGTTAGAGCATGGCCAAATGATAGGAAAGCTTATGTATAAACCCCTGCTTGGCGTGCCTGATTTGCTTTATGGCGGCGCGGCTTTGGGGTCTAATTATCAAGGGCAGGGCTTGCGCCTATCTAAACATTTTAGACAGTCTCATTGATAAATATAAGTGACCCAAAGGGGGTTATGCTATATAGTGGCTAGGCAATTTAAGCGGGCGTAGCTCAATGGTAGAGCAGGAGCTTCCCAAGCTCAAGACGAGGGT
>JAPPQG010000070.1:0-1909 GCA_028816945.1 Alphaproteobacteria bacterium | reverse complement strand
CACAGTTTGCGGGGTGCGTGCCTCAAATATGGGGAGAACATCGACCAGCCGTCCAATACGGGCAAAGGCGGCTTCTGTAAGTTCGCCATTTGCCGCCGCCATAGTAAGCATGACATAAATAAGGGCTTGTTGTTCGGATAAAACACGATTATCTGTCATCGACATAGTCCATTATGTCTCATTATAATGTCTCATTATGTTTTATTAAAGAAAAATATCTTATAATATAGTGCAAATTTATAATTTATTGCTATTTTGGACGCAAGAAAAATGATGATAGCAAAAGACAAAATCACAAAGACCGACCAATCGGCAATGGATGCGGGTGCAACCTCTTATGCTATGGAAAGCAAATCATGGGTATTTAATGAGGCGCGCAAATTATTAGCACGGTTAGACAAAAGCAAAGCCGGCGATAAAGCATCTGTGCTGTTTGAGACGGGCTATGGGCCAAGCGGCTTGCCGCATATTGGCACATTCGGTGAAGTTGCTCGCACAAGCATGGTACGCCATGCCTTTTCTATTTTAGAACCAACTATCCCCACGCGCCTTATTTGTTTTTCGGATGATATGGATGGGTTGCGTAAAGTGCCGTCTAATTTGCCACAACAAACCATGCTTGCCGCACATTTAGATAAGCCATTAACAAGCGTGCCTGACCCATTCGGCACGCATGAAAGTTTTGCCGCGCATAATAATGCGCGCTTATGTGCCTTTCTCGACCAATTTGGCTTTGATTATGAATTTATCAGTGCAACAGATTATTACCGCTCAGGGCGTATGGATAAGACATTGCTTAAAATGCTCGCCCATTATGATGACATTATGGCGATTATTTTGCCGACTTTGGGCGAAGTGCGGCGGCAGACTTATAGCCCGTTTTTGCCAATTTGCCCATATAGTGGCAAAGTGTTAATGGTTGCCCTGACAGCATTAGATAAGACAAAAGGCACAATCAGCTATAAGCACCCTGAACGAGGCGAAGAAATAACCACGCCTATAACGGGCGGGGCATGCAAGTTACAATGGAAAGCAGATTGGGCGATGCGGTGGGTGGCACTTGGCGTCGATTATGAAATGGCGGGCAAAGATTTAGATGAAAGCGTTAAATTATCGGCGCGCATTTGCAAAGCGATTGGCGGCCTGCCCCCTGAAGGCTTGCGCTATGAATTATTTTTAGATGAAAATGCAGAGAAAATTTCTAAATCACGCGGCAATGGGCTTACCATTGAAGAATGGCTCAATTATGCACCGCCCGCTAGCCTATCCTATTATATGTATCAAAGCCCCCGCAAAGCGAAGCGGCTCTATTTTGATGTGATTCCAAAACAGATGGATGATTATTTGTTGGCTTTAGAGAAATATCAAACACAAGATGAAGCGGTGCGGCTCGATAATCCCGTTTGGCATATTCATAATGGCGCGCCACCGCAGGCAAGCCTGCCGATTAGTTTTGCCCTTTTGCTGAATCTCGTCAGTGTAAGCCATGCCGAAAATAAGGATGTTTTATGGGGGTTTATCCGCAATTATGCGCCTGATGCAACCCCACAAACCAATCCCGAATTAGATGAACTGGCGGGCTATGCTGTGGCTTATTACCATGATTTTGTCAAACCAAATAAGACTTATCGCGCGCCCACAACTATAGAACGCCAAGCAATGGAAACCCTTTTGCAACAGTTCAAAACTTTACCTGAAAATGCCGATTCTACAACCATTCAAACCATGTTATATGCTATTGGTAAGCAATATTTCCCTGATGCTTTGCAAGATTGGTTCAAAGCTCTCTATCAAACATTATTGGGACAAAATCAAGGGCCGCGCTTTGGCTCATTCATTGCTATTTATGGTATAGATGAAACGACTGCCCTTATCCATGCCGCATTAGACGGGAAATTGACACAGACAC
>JAPPQG010000109.1 GCA_028816945.1 Alphaproteobacteria bacterium | reverse complement strand
CCGCCTCATACAGCGCAAACGAAGTAAAAAGGCGGCAAATTTTCTATCCGAAGCGGCAAGCCTTACGCCCGGCGATTTGGTTGTGCATGTCGAACATGGCATAGGACAATTTGACGGGTTGGAAACGATTACAGTCTCTAATGCCCCGCATGACTGCTTAAAACTTATCTATTATGGCGGCGATAAATTATTTCTGCCTGTCGAAAACATTGACCTTATCAGCCGTTATGGAAGCCAGCACGCGGCCACTATTGACACAGGCATGGGGAAAGAAAATGAAACAGAAAAAGCAACAGGGCGCATAAATATAACACTCGATAGGCTTGGTAGCGCAAATTGGCAAATGCGCAAGGCACGGGTGAAAGAACGCTTGCGGGCGATTGCCGATGAATTGATTCGTGTCGCTGCCGCCCGCATGGCGCGGGCGGGTAAAGTATTTTCCGTAGAGGATAGGCTCTATGATGAATTTTGCGCCCGTTTTCCGTTTGATGAAACAGACGACCAAAAACACTCCATTGCTGCCATTATTGATGATTTAGCAAGTGGGCGGCCAATGGATAGGTTGGTTTGTGGCGATGTTGGCTTTGGGAAAACAGAAATTGCTTTACGCGCCGCCTTTATTGTCGCCCTGTCGGGCGCGCAAACAGCCTTGATTGTGCCAACGACCTTGCTTGCCCGCCAACATGCGCAAACATTTAGAGAGCGATTTGCGGGTCTGCCTGTGGAAATTGGCGAATTATCACGGCTTGTTGGCACAAAAAGAGCGAATGAAACCAAAGCAGGCATAGCCAATGGGCGCATTGATATTGTTATTGGCACACATGCTTTGCTACAAAAACATATTCAATTTGCCAATCTTGGCTTAGTGATTATTGACGAAGAACAGCATTTTGGCGTGCAACATAAAGAGCAGTTAAAAAAATTGCATGCTGGGGTGCATGTCTTAACCTTGACGGCAACCCCCATTCCGCGCACTTTGCAACTTGCCCTTGCTGATGTGCGCGATTTATCTTTAATAACCACGCCACCGATTGACCGCCTTGCTGTGCGCACCTATATCACGCCCTTTGACAAAGTCATTATGCGGGAAGTTTTATTGCGGGAGAAATATCGAACTGGGCAAAGTTTCTTTATTTGCCCTTATATTGCCGATTTGGACGAGGCGGCGGCTTTTTTGCGTGACTATGTGCCAGAGATTAAATTTATTGTCACACATGGGCAAATGGCAGGGCGGGAATTAGAAACGCGTATCGCGGCATTTTATGACGGGCAATATGATGTGCTTTTATCGACAAGCATTATTGAGTCAGGCCTCGATATTCCAACCGCGAATACAATTATTATCAGCCGTGCCGATAGGTTTGGTCTCGCTCAGCTTTATCAAATGCGTGGGCGGGTCGGGCGTGCCAAAGCGCGCGCCTATGCTTATCTCACTTATGAGGAGGGCAAGCCATTATCGCCGGCCGTAGAAAAGCGGCTACAAATTTTGCAATCCCTAGATAGTCTTGGCGCAGGCTTTACATTAGCCTCTTATGACCTTGATTTGCGCGGGGCAGGCAATTTACTTGGTGCAGAGCAATCAGGCCATGTGCGTGAAGTTGGCTTTGAGCTTTACCAGTCCATGCTAGAAGAAGCCGTCGCCAAACAACAAGGCGTTGAATATGACGAAGCATGGTCGCCACAACTCAATATCAATAGTGCGGTTCTCTTGCCCGATGATTATATTGCCGATTTTGAAGTGCGTATGGGGCTTTATCGGCGTTTGGCAAACCTTGAAACAGAGGCAGAAATTAACCAGTTTAAGGCAGAACTGATTGACCGTTTTGGTGATTTGCCCGCGCCCGCGCAACATTTACTACAAGTTATTGCCATTAAGAGAGCATGTGTTCTTGCCAATATCGAAAAACTTGATGTTGGGGCAAAGGGGGCGGTGTTATCTTTTCGCAAGCAGACATTCGCTAACCCCGCGGGTTTGGCGGAATTTATTGCAAACAACCAAGAAAACACAGCACAAGAAAATGGGCGATTAGGGCAGGGATTATTAGGACATGTGTCATTGCGCCGTGACCATGCGCTTGTCTTTAAGGCAAAATGGGGGCAGGCGATAGATGATAAGGCGCGCTTGGCGCATATCAAAGAACTTGTCGAGCAGCTTGCGACTATCAACCAGCAAGCGGGCCCTAGCAAACAGAGTAGGGGGCAGGGCGAGGCTAAATAGCCCGCTATTTCCCCTATCACAAACATTATATTTGTGCTAATCTTGCCGCCATTATGTTGGATGACCGCCCGATACTCATTGACAGCCATTGTCACCTTGATTTCCCCGAATTTGCGGCTGACCGCGCCGCGGTGATTGCCCGCGCCCAAGCGGCAGGGGTGAAGTTAATGGTTACAATATCGACAAAACTAACTGAAATTAAAAGCATTATTGATATTGCCGAAGCCCATGAAAACATTGTTTGCTCGGTCGGTATTCATCCGCATGAAGCAGGCCGCCAACCCGCCACAAATGCCGCCCAATTAGCCGAATTAGCCGCCCATCCGAAAGTCGTTGGCATTGGTGAAACGGGGCTTGATTATTTTTATGAAAACAGCCCACGTGACGCACAAAAGCGCAATTTTCAATGCCATATTGAAGCGGCGCGTGAAACGGGCTTACCGCTTATTGTCCATGCCCGCGATGCAGATACGGATATTGCCGATATGTTAGAAGCAGAAATGGCAAAGGGCGCTTATTCTGGTCTTATCCATTGCTTTACAGCGGGGGCAGAATTGGCCGAACGGGCGCTCGATATGGGGTTTTATATTTCCATTTCAGGCATTGCTACTTTCAAAAATGCCGCTGATTTGCGGGCGGTTATTAAAACCATACCCCTTGACCGTTTGCTTGTCGAAACCGATGCGCCTTTTTTAGCCCCCGTTCCCTATCGGGGCAAACGCAATGAGCCGTCTTTTGTCGTCCATACAGCCACCCAGTTAGCAGAAATTAAAGACATTTCCCTAAACCAGCTCGCACAGGTAACAAGTCGTAATTTTTTACGGCTTTTCAGCAAAGCACCCCGCCTTGATGTGGGTCTTAATGTGGGTATTGATATGGATTCTGATATGGACTCCGATAAAGCGGCTAGCTCATAATAATATGGCTTATTTATTCCGCATATTAGGCTGTGGTTCATCGGGCGGTGTGCCGCGCATTGATGGCGATTGGGGGGCGTGTGACCCACAAGAGCCGAAAAATAGACGCCGCCGTTGCTCTTTGCTCGTGCGGAAAATGAAAACAAACCCGCCACAAAAAGACGAAGCAAGCGGGCGGGACGCTGTAACGACTGTGCTAATTGATACAGCCCCCGATTTGCGGGAGCAG
>JAPPQG010000092.1:2206-3365 GCA_028816945.1 Alphaproteobacteria bacterium | reverse complement strand
CCTGTGCGCTGTGCTTCAAAAAGGCTCTCAATATGCTCTCGTGTATTGACAAGTCCCATCGCGGCAAGCCGCCCATCGGCACCAATCAAAACAGCATAAGGTAATTTACCAACGCCATACGCCAACCCCAATTCATCCGACACAATATAACGCCCGCGCGGCAAGCCATTCGCCGCAATAAAGGATTCCTGCTCTTGCATATCCTCGCCCGCACTTGCATAAATCACATCAAGCCGTTTCCACTGGTTCGCTATCATTTTAACAACGGGTAATAGGGTTTTACAAACAGGGCAATCGGGCGATAGGAAAAATAACAGGGTTGAAAAGCCTTGTTCGCGTGGTTGGCCAATTTCAAATGCTTCACCCGATAGGCTCGTCATGTGCATAATGGGTGCTGCTTGCCCTGTTTTAAGTGTGTTATTCATTGTTAAAGCACCCGCAGGGGCAATGCGGTCAAATAGCACACCAACCTGCCGCAAAATGGCAAAGTTAATGACTAAAAGCACCACAAACCCAGCCCATAGTAATAATTGTGATATGAGGACAGCGTTAGACATTAAAGCGCTCCCTGTTTATATTGGCGTCCAAAATATTGGCGTATCACCCGCGCCTGCATAATCAATATATCGGCAACCATATAGGCAGTAAAAAAGAAAATCGCCGCACTCACAGCAAGCAAATAATCTGCCCCTATTGGTGGGGCGATAGTTAGATATAGAGGCGTTAAATATAGAGTAAGTGCCAAAACGGCTAATCCCATATTACGGAAAATAAGATTGAGTGAGAGCATATGTTTAGCATTTTTCTGCCCCTGCCTCTGCATTTGCCAGTGACAGCCACAATCAATATAAACACGCCCGCGCATGATATTCACACCCATGCCAAGCGCATAGGCACTCAATAGGCTTGCGGCTAAAATACCGCCTTCGGCAGGGCGGATAATGAGTAATAAAACAGCCACCCCTTCTGCCAAAAGCACCATATAGGCCGCGGCTTTTGTCCCTGTTTGCGGGACAATGCGATAGTCACGGAAAACAGTTATAAATTGCCGTATATCAGCTAATTTATGGAGCAAAGCCGCCGCAAATAACAAGGTCACAAAAGCCTGTATCATTATGTAAAGAATGGGTGTCATTGATTATGCTCTAATGGTTATTGC
>JAPPQG010000092.1:0-2149 GCA_028816945.1 Alphaproteobacteria bacterium | reverse complement strand
CCCTGCAAATTATTGCCCCGCATATAGACCAAGTGGTGTGCCAGCATGCCAACCGCCTATTGTGCGTATGTGTTTTTTGGTCGCAATATCATAAACATCGATTTCAAAATTAGCATTGATAACGGCCAAAAGCGGTTGGGGTGCTTTTGTAATTTCAATACCAATGCCCTCTATTTCAAGTTGGATAATATCGACAACTGTTTGGGTTTTGGGATCAACAATCCAGACTTCGCCGCTTGGGTGCTTATGTTCGCCATTTTGGGCATTGGCCCGCATAAGCACATAGAGCATGCCCTTTTTATCCGTTGCGATAATTTGATAGCCAGCAGGGCGGGGATTGGCGGCGGCTTGTGGCATGTTAGATTGTAGCCGCCAGCTTTCCAGCACTTTCGGCTTGCCACCGCTTAATTGAATAGGTTGGATATGGCCGTTAAAGGTTGGGAAATAGGCTGTCTGCCCGACCCAGCCGGCGTCCATAAATAATGGGTTATTGTCAATATCGTTAAACTTTTCGGTTTGCTGTATCTTTTTTTTGACTTGCCGTCCCCGCCTATCAAGTTCTATGGCAAGTAGTGAGCCATCGCCACATAGGGTAGCAAAACCGCTACGCCCATAAGGATAGGTAAGCATACAGCCGGGCAAGTTAATTTCATTAACAATTTTGCGCTTATCAAGGTCAATGACAGTCACACTTTGCGCGGGTGTAAAATTGAAAATCAAAGCGAATTTTTCATTTCTCGTTAGTTGGAAAGCCGCCTGTTCGCCAACGACTTGATAACGTTTTTTCGGTGGCAAAACCACTTCGCCTGCAACTTGCAATGTTTTACTGTCATAGATTGTCAAAACATCGGTTTGCTTACCCCTTGTGCCGCGTTCAAAAAAACTTTCAGCGACATAAAATTCGCTCCGCCTTGCTGATTGGCGGAAAGTGGCCGCCTGTGCCGCACCCACCATGCCAAGCACTTGGCGCGTCTCAGCAGCAACATCAATAAGCAAAATACGCCCAGCCGTTATGCCAAAAAAGGCTAAATCATGGACAAATATTAAATGCGGCGGTAATTGGCGCGGCAATTTTACCACATTGGGAATTGGCTCAGCTTGTAAAGGGGGTGCCGATTGCAAAGGGGGGTCAGTTTGTGCGACAGATGCCGTCACGACAAATGAGCTGGTAACCATGATAATGGCTACGAGCATCCATTGGATTGTTTGCATAGATTTTCTCATTGGTCTTCCTTTATCTACATTTATTGCCATTGTCTTATATTGTCATTGTCTTAAATATTGTCTTAAATTATGTTTTCATTATTTGTATGACTCTTTTATTTACATGACCCTTTTATTTACATTACTATTTACATGACTAGTTTATTTAGTTAGTTACATTGAGCTTGCTTTAATTTAGGCATTACCGCAAAATAACACAAGCAAAAAATGACATGTAACATGTAAAATAGTATTTTTTGAGAAATTCATGCATATGTGGCATTTATACAACATAAACCCTATGCTAGATGAGACCTAAAACTGGCGGATTTCCTGCTTTCTGCCGCATTATAAGAGATTAAAAGGAATATAATATGCGCGATTTGTCACTCATAGCTGAAATGGTCAATGATATTTCTGAAAAAGGGCAACATACTGTATTGCATATTTTATTGGCCGCCCGTGATGTGTTTATCAATGATGGCTATGGGGCGTTTAGTATCCAAAAAGTCGCCAAAAGGTGCAAGCTGGCCCGCGGCAATATTACTTATTATTTCCCAAGCCGTGATAAATTACTGCACGCTTTATTGCGGGCGATTGTCGCAGGCTATATGCAGGATTTCGACCATATTATGGCGCAGGCAGACAGGAATGCCGAAGAGAAATTTGTGGCGATGGTCACTTTGATTATGGAGGATTTGGGGACGCGCGAAACCGCTATATTTTTCCCCGAATTATGGGCGTTAGCGAATCACAATAAAGATGCTGCCTATGAAATGAAACAAGTCTATGATAAGGCGCGCAAATATTTAGTTGATTTAATTAAAGAAATTAACCCATCCCTGAATGCCCGCGAGGCTGAAAATGTTGGCCTTTATGTTTCGGCAACTATGGAAGGTCAAACGCCTTTTGTTGGCTATAAGGGGACATTTCATAATGAATTGCC
>JAPPQG010000106.1 GCA_028816945.1 Alphaproteobacteria bacterium | reverse complement strand
GACCTTGATTTGGCACAAAAGGTGTTAGATGAAGACCATTATGGGCTAGAAAAAGTCAAAGAGCGCATTTTGGAATATCTTGCCGTGCAGAATCGTTCCAATCGGTTGCGGGGGCCTATTTTGTGCCTTGTTGGCCCGCCGGGTGTCGGTAAAACCTCGCTTGGCAAATCTCTTGCACGGGCGACAGGGCGTGAGTTTGCGCGCATGTCACTCGGTGGTGTGCGGGATGAAAGCGAAATTCGCGGCCACCGCCGCACCTATATTGGCTCTATGCCGGGCAAAATTATTCAATCTATGAAAAAAATTAAAACGACTAATCCGATTCTTTTGCTTGATGAGATTGATAAGCTTGGCATGGATTGGCGTGGCGATCCTGCTTCGGCTTTGCTAGAAGTGCTAGACCCTGAACAAAATAATAGTTTTAACGACCATTATATGGAAGTCGATTATGACTTATCCAATGTCATGTTTGTGACGACAGCCAATACATTAAACATACCAAGCCCATTGCTTGACCGTATGGAAGTGATACGCATTGCTGGCTATACAGAAGATGAGAAAATTGAGATTGCCAATAATTATCTATTGCCGAAAACGATTAAAAATCATGGGCTGAAAAAAGGCGAATTTGCCATTTCCGATGATGTGTTGCGGGCCATTATCCGCACTTATACGCGTGAAGCGGGCGTGCGGAATTTAGAGCGCGAATTGGCGAATTTATGCCGCAAGACGGTCACAAAAATTGTCCGTGAGAAAATTGCCTCTGTTGAGATAACAACGAAAAATCTAGCGGAATTTTTAGGCGTGCCGCGTTATCGCTTTGGGTTGGCTGAGGAAGAAAACCAGATTGGCGTTGTCACAGGCCTTGCTTGGACGGAGACGGGCGGCGAATTGCTGACGATTGAAGGGGTTATGTTGCCGGGCAAAGGCAAAATGCTAACAACGGGCAAATTGGGCGATGTGATGAAGGAATCGATTGATGCGGCTTCTTCTTATGTGCGGGCGCGCAGTGCGAAACTTGGTATTGAACCGCCTGTTTTTGAGCGCCGCGATATTCACGTCCATGTGCCAGAAGGGGCAACCCCAAAAGATGGCCCATCGGCAGGCATTGCTATGGCAACAGCCATTGTTTCACTTATGACAGCCATTCCTGTAAATAAAGAAATTGCCATGACGGGCGAAGTGACTTTGCGCGGGCAAATCTTGCCGATTGGTGGCTTGAAGGAAAAATTATTGGCTGCCTTGCGCGGCGGCATTGCAAAAGTGCTTATCCCGCATGATAATGAAAAAGATTTAGCCGATGTGCCAGACAATATCAAAGAGGGATTAGAGATACTCCCGGTCAAAAATATGGACGATGTCCTCCAACATGCACTGATTCGACAACCCGCCCCGATTGACTGGGATGAGGCAGCTTATGACGCCCAACGCGCCGCTGTTATAAGTGGCGAAAATCGCAATTTTCCCGCCCATTGATATAAAAACATAGTATTTACAATGGATTAGGCCAATATTTGGCTCTCTTTGGCACGCCCAAAAAAATGCAAATAAATTAATATTTAGCAGAAAACTAGGCTTTTTTGTTTGACTGTAAAGCGAATCAGCGCACAATAGGCACAAATTCAACCATTAACTACCCTTTATAGGAGTATGCAGATGAATAAGAATGATCTTGTAAGTAAAGTTGCTGGTGATACAGGTCTGTCAAAGGCCGATTCTGGCAAAGCGATTGAAAGCGTATTAGATAGTATTGCCGGTCAATTAGCCGCTGGTGGCGAAGTGCGTCTTGTTGGTTTTGGTACATTTTCTGTCTCAAATAGAAAAGCAACCACTGGCCGCAATCCACGAACAGGCGAACCGATTAGCATCCCTGCGTCTAAACAGCCGAAATTCAAAGCTGGTAAAGCGCTGAAAGAAGCGGTCAATCGCTAATTTGATAAAACGCCGCCCTTTTGGGCGGTGTTTTTTCTTTACTTTTGCATCTGTGCCATATAGGCTTTGACTATATGGCACAGTTTGCATGTGCGTTTGCCTATGCCTGCACGCCCTCATAATTTTGCATGGCACTTTTCTATGTGAGCTTTTCTATGCGGGCTTTTGCACACGGGCTTTTGTGTGTAGGCTTTATGTATGAGCTTTTGCATGTAAGCTTGTGATGTGCGTTTTTGCATGTAGGCTTATGCAGGCGGGCTTTGCCTTTGGCATATTGACATATTGGCTTTGCGGCTAATGGTTTTTGCCGTACTGGCTTTGCCTATATTGGCTTTTATATTGGGCGGTTAGCTCAGCTGGGAGAGCATCTCGTTTACACCGAGAGGGTCGGCGGTTCGATCCCGTCACCGCCCACCATGCCATTATATCAACCTGCCATTATATCAATATGCCACCATATCACCATGCCACCATACAAATATGCCACCATGCTATCGTGCCATTTAGTGCCATATATGCACCCCTTATTTTATCCTTTATGTTTGCCCCGCAGCTAACCCAAATCCCTTGACACAGCGGGGCGTAAGGCGTAAATCTCAATCGACAAATGCCTCTTTTGCATGTTCATTTTGCGGGGGCATTGGTGAGGGGGTGTAGCTCAGCTGGTTAGAGCGCCGGCCTGTCACGCCGGAGGTCGCGGGTTCGAGTCCCGTCACTCCCGCCACAATGTATGATTATAGATAGAGAATTGCCGAAAATTATGTATATGACGATAAATATGTATATCGATAAATATGTATATAATGTGTATAATAAAGGCAAATTAGGATAAACCGATTTTGTAACCACCCGCGATAGAGACAGATTTGAGCGACCTATAATATGCAACAACTTCTGCTTAATTATCTTCCTATACTCATTTTTATGGGGTTTGCCGCGGCCATTAGTTTTGTTCTTATGGTCGTGCCACTCTTTATTGCGCCTTATAACCCTGATAAAGAAAAATTATCCCCCTATGAATGCGGCTTTGAAGCCTTTGACGATGCGCGCATGAAATTTGATGTAAAATTTTATCTTGTCGCGATTTTATTTATTATTTTTGATTTAGAAATTGCCTTCCTTTTCCCTTGGGCGGCCGCCTTTGGGGATATTGGTTTATTTGGCTTTTGGTCTATGGTCTTTTTCCTTTTTGTTTTGACAGTCGGTTTTATCTATGAGTGGAAAAAGGGCGCGCTAGAATGGCATTAGGACGATATGAGAATGAGTAGGGGTAAGGGCGAATGAGTGAAACACAAAAATTGACAAGCACAGACGCAACACAGGCACAAGTGCCGAAGACACCAGCGGCAAAGGCACCAGCGGCAAAGGCACAAGTGCCGCGGACACTCGTGCCGAAGGCCGATGACCCTTATTATAAAGCCTATGCCGATGAATTGGC